>NZ_JBEXET010000002.1:83784-305581 GCF_040606415.1 Streptomyces sp. NPDC005423
CGCGGCCGGTTGCGTAGCGACCGCCCGGCCCCCGCTCCGCCCGTCCACCCCGCGGCGGGGCCGCTGGCGCCCGCCCCGGGCCCCCCACGGCGAGGAGCACCGAACCCGCGGTCCAGGTGGTGAGTTCGCGCGGCCAGACGGCGTTGTCATCGAAGACGTAGCCGGTCCAGTACAGGCCGCTCTCGGCGTCCCGCAGGTGCCGGATCGACTGGAGTATCTCCAGCGCCCGGTCGGACTCGCCCAACGCCCAGAGGGCCAGGGCGAGTTCGGCCGACTCGCCGCCCGTCACCCACGGGTTGGGAACGACGCAGCGCACCCCGAGCCCGGGGACGACGAAGCGGCTCCAGCCCTCCTCCACCCGGGACTTGGCCTCCGCACCGGTCAACGCGCCGCCGAGGACCGGGTAGTACCAGTCCATCGAGTAGCGGTTCTTGTCGAGGAAGCGCTCGGGGTGCAGGCGGATCGCATGCCGCAGCGCGCCGACCGCCAACTCCCAGTCCGGCTGCGGCTCTTCGCGCTGCTCGGCGATGGCGAGCGCGCAGCGCAGCGCGTGGTGGACCGAGGACGAACCGGTCAGCAGGGCGTCCGTCACGTCGGTGCCGTCGTCCTCGCGCTTCCAGCCGATCTGCCCGCCGGGCCGCTGGAGCCGCAGCACGAACTCGACCGCCGCGTAGACGGTGGGCCACAGCCGGTCCAGGAAGTGTTCGTCACCGGTGGCGAGGTAGTGGTGCCAGACGCCTACGGCGACGTAGGCGACGAAGTTGGTCTCGCGGCCCCGGTCGGTGACGTCCCGCGGGTCGCCGTCGGCGTAGGCGGCGAACCAGGAGCCGTCCTCGTTCTGGTGTTCCGCGAGCCAGTTGTACGCCCGCTCGGCGGCTTGGTGCTCGCCCGCCGCGTCCAGGGCCATCGCGGCCTCGGTGTGGTCCCAGGGGTCCAGGTGGTGGCCGCGGAACCACGGTATCGCGCCGTCCTCCCGCTGCACGGCGAGGATGCCGGCGACGGTCGCGGCGGCCTGCTCCGCGGTGAGGACCCCGGGCAGGACGAGGTGTTCTGTCCGGGGGGTGGTCACTTGGCGGCCGCCAGGGGGAGGTGCGGCTTGGTCGCGTACGCCACGAAGCTCTTGCCGAGGAGCGGGTTCAGGGCCTGTTCGGCGGCCCGGGTCGCCAGCGGCTTCTTCATGATGTCCCAGACCAGCAGCTTGTGGTACGCCCGCACGGGCAGCGCCTTGTCGTTGTCGACGCCGAACGCGCACTTCAGCCACCAGTACGGCGAGTGCAGCGCGTGGGCGTGGTGGGTGCCGTAGGGCCGCAGGCCGGCCTCGCGCATCTTCGCCAGGAGTTCGTCCGCCTTGTAGATGCGGATGTGGCCGCCCTCGACCTCGTGGTAGGCGTCGGAGAGGGTCCAGCAGACCTTCTCGGGGCCGTAGCGCGGAACGGTGACGGCGATCCGGCCGCCGGGCTTCAGGACCCGGACCATCTCGGCGAGGACGCCCTTGTCGTCGGGGATGTGCTCCATGACCTCGGAGATGATCACGACGTCGAAGGACTCGTCGGGGAAGGGCAGGGCGAGCGCGTCGCCCTCCATGGCCGTCGCGGTGGCGCCGGCCGGGGCCTCGCCGGCCTCCTTCATCGCCGCGAACCACTTCGCGACCTCGCGGATCTCCTCGGCGTTCTGGTCGAGGGCGACGACCTGGGCACCCCGCCGGTAGCACTCGAACGCGTGCCGGCCGGCACCGCATCCGAGGTCCAGGACTCGGTCGCCGGGGGCGAGCGGGAACCGGGAGAAGTCGACGGTCAGCACGTGGCCCTGCTTTCGGGATAGACACCGGTGACACCGGTCGAGGTGGGGGACTCGGGGTTCGCCGAGCGGGCGATCGCCTCGCGGTAGCCGGCCACCGTGCCCTCGGCGGCCCGCGCCCAGGTGAAGCGCGCCAGTACGCGGGCGCGGCCCGCGGCGCCGAGCCGCGCCGCCAGCCCGGGGTCGCCCAGCACCCGGCCGAGGGCGACGGCCAGCGCGCCGGCGTCACCGGGCGGTACGGCCAGGCAGGTCTCCCCGTCGCGGCCGGCGACCTCGGGGATCGCCCCGCCCGTGGTGGCGACCAGCGGGGTGGCCGTGGCCATGGCCTCGGCGGCGGGGAGCGAGAAGCCCTCGTACAGCGACGGTACGCAGGCGACCTCGGCCGAGCGGACCAGGCCGACGAGTTCGGCGTCGGAGATGCCCTTCACGAACTCGACGGCGCCTTCCAGGCCGTAGCGCTCGACGGCCTGGGCGACGGGGCCCTCGGCGGGTCTCCTGCCGACGACGACGAGATGGGCGTCCGGACGCTCGGTGCGTACCTTCGCCAGCGCCTCGACGAGGAAGACGAGGCCCTTGAGCGGCACGTCCGCGCTGGATGTCGTGACGATCCGGCCCGGCACGACGGGCACCGCGGGGTCGGGTGAGAAGAGGTCGGTGTCGGCGCCGATGTGGACGACGTGGATGCGGTCCTCGCGTACGCCGAGGTGGTCGACGATCTCCTGGCGCGAGGTGCCGGAGACGGTGACGACCGAGGGGAGGCGGCGGGCGACCCGGCGCTGCATGCGGGTGAAGCCGTACCAGCGCCGGACGGAGAGACGGCGGCGCGTGGTCTCGGCCGCCGCCAGGTCCAACTGCCGGTCCACGGTGATGGGGTGGTGGATCGTGGTCACCAGGGGGGCGCCGACGTCGCCCAACAGGCCGTAGCCGAGCGTCTGGTTGTCGTGCACGACGTCGAACTCGCCGCGCCGGGCGCGCAGATGACGGCGGGCCCGCAGCGAGAACGTGAGCGGCTCGGGGAAGCCGCCGGTCCACATGGTGGCGACTTCCAGCGCGTCGATCCAGTCCCGGTACTCGCCCCGTCCGGGGGTGCGGAAGGGGTCGGGCTGGCGGTAGAGGTCGAGCGAGGGCAGTTCGGTCAGGGAGATGCCGTCGTACCCCTCGTCGAGGACGGGGTAGGGCTGCGAGCCGATGACCTCGACGCGGTGGCCGAGCCGGGCCAGCTCGCGCGAGAGATGGCGGACGTAGACGCCCTGGCCCCCGCAGAACGGGTTCCCCTTGTAGGTGAGGAGCGCGATGGTGAGCGGTCGCTCTCCCCCGGTCCCGGCTCCGCTCGACCGGGAGGGCCCTCCACCGGCCGCGGATCCCTTCCGGGAGTCCGCTTCCCTGGCCTCAGCGGTCACTCCGGGCCCCCTTCTGCCTGCACTGTCCCGCGAGATTACGCCGGGACGCTAATCTAGAACAAGTTTCAGACTTGATCGTTCAGGAGGCTCTGAATCTACCGGCAGGTAGGGGTGGTGTGAGAAGTGGATCAGGTGATTCGCGCCACGGCGCGGGGCCCTGACATGCTGTGCGATCACTCGCCCTCACCGACTGTCACGGAACGGGATCCATGCCTGCGGAAGCCAAGGTGGTCAAGGTGGAAGCCAGCGGTGCGCGGCCGGCCTCGCCGCCCCTGACCGAGCGCCAGGAGGCGCGGCGGCGCCGCATCCTGCACGCGAGCGCGCAGTTGGCGAGCCGGGGCGGGTTCGACGCGGTGCAGATGCGCGAGGTCGCGGAGTCCTCGCAGGTGGCGCTCGGCACGCTGTACCGGTACTTCCCGTCCAAGGTGCACCTGCTGGTCGCCACCATGCAGGACCAGCTGGAGCACATGCACGGCACGCTGCGGAAGAAGCCGCCGACCGGCGACTCGGCGGCCGAGCGGGTCGCGGAGACCCTGATGCGGGCCTTCCGCGCGCTCCAGCGCGAGCCGCATCTGGCCGATGCGATGGTCCGGGCGCTGACCTTCGCCGACCGCAGCGTCTCCCCCGAGGTCGACCAGGTGTCCCGGCAGACCACGGTGATCATCCTGGACGCGATGGGCCTGGAGAACCCGGGCCCGGACCAGCTCTCCGCGGTCCGGGTCATCGAGCACACCTGGCACTCCGCCCTGATCACCTGGCTGTCGGGCCGTGCCTCCATCGCCCAGGTGAAGATCGACATAGAGACGGTGTGCCGTCTCATCGACCTGACGGACCCGGCCGCGAACGGCCAGGCCCGTTAGCTACTCCTCCGGCGGGAAGACCGGCTCGCCGCTTCCCAGCAGGGTGATCATGACGGCCTCCACCGGGCAGCCCTCCGCCGCCGCGAGGATCGTCTCGTTGGCGTCGGTCTCCGGCTCGGTCGGGTGGGACTGCATGCCGGTGTCGAGGCGGAAGCGGTCCGGGGCCTGGTGGACGCACTGGGCGGCCCCGACACAGACGGAGCGGTCGACCTCGACCAGCCAGCGGTCGCCCATCTACGCCTCCCAGCCGGCGGGCAGATGGATCATCTTGTGCTCCAGGAACTCGGAGTACCCCTCGGGCCCGAACTCCCTTCCCAGGCCGGAGTTCTTGTAGCCGCCGAACGGGCCGAGCATGTCGAGGCTGAAGGTGTTGACGGAGTAGGTGCCGGTACGGACCCGGCGGGCGACGTCGATGCCGTGCGCCACGTCGGCGGTCCACACGCTGCCGCTGAGCCCGTAGTCGGAGTCGTTGGCGATCTTCACCGCCTCGGCCTCGTCGCCGTAAGGGAGCAGGCAGATGACCGGGCCGAAGATCTCCTCGCGCGCGACGCGCATCGAGTTGTCGACGTCGCCGAAGAGGGTCGGCTCGACGTACCAGCCGCGGTCGAGGCCGGGCGGGCGCCCGCCGCCGGTGAGGACCTTGGCGCCCTCCTCCTGGCCGATGCGGATGTAGTCGAGGCTGCGCTGCTGCTGGCGCCTGGCGACCAGCGGGCCGACCTGGGTGGCGGGGTCGAGCGGGTCGCCGACCACCAGCGCGCCCGCCGCCGCGGCGAAGGCGTCCGCGAACTCGTCGTAGCGCGAGCGGGGCAGCAGGATGCGGGTCTGGGCCACGCACGCCTGGCCGTTGTTCATCCACGCCGCCGAGGCGATGCCGGGGACGGCGGTGGCGAGGTCCGCGTCGGGCAGCACGATCGCCGCCGACTTGCCGCCCAACTCCAGGGTGACGCGGGTGAGGTTGCGGGCGGCGACCTCCATCACGCGCTTGCCGGCGGCGACCGAGCCGGTGAAGGAGACCTTGTCGACGCCGGGGTGTCCGACGAGGTACTCGCTGACCTCGCGGTCGGCCGGGAGGATCGACAGCACGCCCTCGGGCAGCCCGGCCTCCCGTGCGATCTCCCCCAACAGGTAGGCGTCCAGGGGCGATTCGGGCGACGGCTTGAGGACGACGGTGCAGCCGGTGAGCAGCGCGGGCGCGAGCTTGGCGGCGGCGACGAACTGCGGGACGTTCCAGGGGACCACCGCCGCGACCACTCCGACCGGCTCCCGGCGGACGAGGATCGGGCCGAGGACACCGGCGCGCCGTTCCTCGTGGGTGAAGTTCCTGGCGACCGTGATCGCCGCGTCCCAGACCATCATCGCGCCGAGGGCCTGGGCGAGGACGCTCCAGGAGTACGGCGAGCCGTTCTCGGAGGAGATCACCCGGGCGATCTCCTCGTGCCGGGCGGCGATCCCGTCCTTGATCCGGGTGACGACCGCGAGCCGCTCGTCGAGCGTCGCCCGCGGCCAGGGGCCCTCGTCGAAAGCGCGGCGGGCGGCGGCGACCGCGCGGTCCACGTCCTGGGCGGAGGCGTGCGGCACGCGTCCGATGACCTCCTCGGTGTGCGGGGAGATCACCTCGATGACGTCCTCGCCCAGGGGGTCGGTCAACTCCCCGCCGATGAACAGCTGTCCGTGTTCCACGAGCTCGGTCATGGCCGACTGCCTCCCCGGTGACGGATTCTGACGATCCATCAGATACGAGCACTGAATACCAGTTCCGGTGAGCGGAGTCCACGTATAGTGACCGGAAGGACGGCGATTGGGGAGTCCATGGCTCAGGTCCACGACCACGGCGGCGGAGTCCGCTCCCTCCAGGTCCCCATCCCCGACAACCCCCTCGGCAGCACGCTGGTCTACGTCGTCGACACCGACCGGGGGCCGGTCCTGATCGACACCGGCTGGGACGACCCCGCCTCCTGGGACGCCCTCACCGAGGGCCTGACCGCCTGCGGCACCTCCGTCGGCGAGATCCACGGGGTGGTCATCACCCACCACCACCCCGACCACCACGGCCTCTCCGGGCAGGTGCGGGAGGCCTCCGGGGCGTGGCTCGCGATGCACGCGGCGGACACGGCGATCGTCCGCCGGGCCCGCTCGACCCGGCCGGACCGCTGGCTGGCGTACATGGCCGCCAAACTCGCCTCCGCGGGCGCCCCCGAGGAACACCTCGCGCCGCTGCGGGCGGCCCGGCCGCGCAATGTGCCGGGGCTCACGCCCGCGCTGCCCGACCGGGAGATCGTCCCCGGCGAACTCCTCGCCCTGGCCGGTCGCCGGCTGCGCGCGATCTGGACGCCGGGCCACACCCCCGGGCACGTCTGCCTGCACCTGGAGGAGGAGCACCCGGCGCGACTCCCGGGCCACGGACGGCTGTTCTCCGGCGACCATCTGCTGCCCGGGATCACCCCGCACATCGGCCTCTACGAGGACCCGGACGACACCACCCTGCCCGACCCGCTGGGCGACTACCTCGACTCGCTGGAGCGGATCGGCCGGCTCGGGCCGGCCGAGGTGCTCCCGGCCCACCAGCACACCTTCACCGAAGCGGCCTCCCGGGTAAGGGAGTTGCTGGACCACCACGAGGAGCGTCTGAGCGGTCTGCTGGCGCTGCTCTCCGTCCCCCTCACCACCTGGCAGGTCGCCGAGCGGATGGAGTGGAACCGCCCCTGGGCCCAAATCCCCTTCACGTCACGGAACATCGCGGTCTCCGAGGCCGAGGCGCATCTGCGCCGGCTGGTGAAGCTGGGGCGCGCGGAGGCGATGACGGGCAGCGATCCGCTCCGGTACGTGGCGGTGTAATCCGGTGGCCGCCGGGGCGGACCAGGTGCTAACAACTGATCATGGACCCCTTGGAACGACTCCTCGCCGAACGCGCCTGTGAACGACTCGTCCTGGACTTCGTCCGCCGCCTCGACCTGGGTGAACCCTCGTCCGTGGCCGAGCTGTTCACCGAGGACGGGGTCTGGGAGTGGCCGCCGCCGAACGGGGACGGGCGGCGGTCCGAGGGGCGGGCGGCGCTGCGGAAGTACTTCGGCGCGCGTCCCGTCGACCGGCTCTCCCGGCGCCTGATGTCGAACGTCCTGGTCACGCTCGTCCAGCCGGACACCGCGATCTCCACGGCGTACTTCACGACGTACCGCGTCGACGGCCACCACGGCGAGTTCGTCCCGGCCGGGCCGCCGGTGCAGGTCGGGCACTACGAGGACACGTTCCGCAAGGTCGACGGGGAGTGGCTGATGGCGACGCGGACGCTCTTCCTGCCGTTCGGGGGGCCCACTCCCCGGCGGTGACGGGCGGCGTCACGGGCTCGTCGCGTAGGCGATCCCCTCGTCGTACGACATCGCCCGGCCCTCGCCGTACGACCTGGCGTAGCGGGCGTCGCCGACGCTGGCGCGCACGCGGAGTTCGCAGGTGCGGCGGGTGGCGATGAGATCGGGCGAGTCCATCTGGGCGCGGCCGGTGAGTTCCCAGACGCGGGTGCCGATGCCGAGGAGGCGGGCGGCGCGGTGGCCGTCGCCGGAGGCGACGACGGCGGCGGCGAGCACGTCGAGCCCCAGGGCCGCGCCGGCGGTGTTGTGCAGCAGGGCGTGGCCGGCCACGGCGGTGCGGGCGCCGAGGACGGCGGCCGGTACGTCACCGCGGGCGAGGTCGGCCTGGGCGGCCAGGTAGTCGGCGAAGGCGCCCGCCCAGCGCTCGCCCTGCTCCCGGCTGGCGGTGCGCACCTCCTCGGCCACCTCCCGGCCCCGCTCGAACTCGCCGCCCAGGACGTGCGCGAGGGAGAGTGCGAGCCGCACCTGGAGCTGCGCCGCCCCCCACGCGTCGTCCCGCACGGGGAGTCGGCGGGCCGCGCCGAGGACGTCGATCGCCTCGGCGAGCCGGCCGGTGAGCGCCAGCCGGCCGCCCCGGAGGTACACGGCGGCGACCTCGGCGACCGGGTCGGCCTGGTCGCGGGCCGCGTCGGCGCAGCGCACCGCCCAGTTGGCCGCCGCCTCGTGGTCGCCCTGGAGGATGGCGACCGCGCCGCGCGACCAGAGGGCGAGGGTGCGGCCGGGGCCGGCCGGCGGACCCGCGGCGAGCGCCTGGTCAAGGCAGTGCTGGGCCTCACGAAGGTGGCCGCAGTGCCGCCACAGGAAGCCGACGTGGGCCACCGTCTCCACGGCCTGTCCGGTGTCCGGCCCGGCCAGCGCGCAGTCGACGGCCGCGCGCAGGTTGGCGTGTTCGGCCAGGACGCGTTCGCACCAGACGACCTGCTGTCCGGTGTTCCACTCCGCGCAGCCCTGCCGGGCCAGGTGCGCGTAGTGGTCGCGGTGGCGCAGCCGTACGGAGTGTTCCTCGCCGAGCGCGCGCAGCCAGTCGGCGCCGTACTCGCGGACGGTGTCGAGCATCCGGAAGCGGGTGGGGTCCTCGCGCCGGGGCAGCACGATGGACTGGGCGACCAGCCGGCCGAGCAGTCCGGCGACACCGGAGGCGGGCAGTGGGCCGCCCGCGCAGACGTCCTCGGCGGCCTCGGCGCGGAAGCCGCCGGCGAAGACCGACAGCCGTGCCCACAGCAGGCGTTCGAGGGGCGCGCACAGTTCGTGGCTCCAGCCGATGGCGGTGCGCAGGGTGCGGTGGCGGGGCGGTCCGTCGCCGGTCTCGGCGGCCAACAGGTCCAGTGGGGACGGCAGATGGGCGTGGAGGCGGGCGTGCAGCTGGTCGAGGGTGAGGTCGGCGAGGCGGGCGGCGGCGAGTTCGAGGGCGAGGGGGATGCCGTCGAGGCGGCGGCAGACGGCGGCGGCGGCGGGCCGGGCGGCGGGGTGCAGCCGGTAGCCGACGGCGGCGGCGCGCTCGGTGAACAGGGCCAGGGCGTCGCCGGAGACGCCGTCCATGAGCAGGGGTTCGACGGACTCGACGCGCTCGCCGGGCAGGCCGAGCCGTTCCCGGCTGGTGACGAGGATGCGTACTCCGGGCAGCCGGGGCAGCAGGGTGGCGGCGAGCGCGGCGGCGTCGGCGAGGACGTGCTCGCAGGAGTCGAGGATGAGCAACAGCCCTTTGCCGCGCGCCCATTCGGCGATGACGTCGGTCACCGGGTGGGTCGAGTGGTCGGCGAGCTTCAGCGTCTCCATGACGGCGAGGGCCACCAGCCCGGCGGTGTGCAGCGGGGAGAGCTCGACCAGCCAGACCCCGTCGGGGTAGGCGTCGCGCACGACGGTGGCCGCCCGCAGCGCCAGCCGGGTCTTGCCGACCCCGCCGACGCCGACGAGGCTCACCAGCCGGGCCGGCCCGCCTCCCGGGTCGAGGGCGGCGCCGAGCCGGTCGAGTTCATGGCGCCGCCCGATGAAGCTGCGTGTCTCGGGCGGCAGATTCCCGCGGTGAGTCCTGTGCGGCACGGGTCCCAGTGTGTCGGCGGCTCCCCCGCTTCATACGCCGCTCCTGGAACTCGGGGCACGCTCGGACAGAAAGCCGGAAAGGAGAGGTCCCGATCGGTCGCTTTCGGACGGATGGCGACGACTTCGATCGTCAAGAGGTCAACTACCCGCCGGAGCCGCCGCGAGCGGGGATTTTGCGCCATGGTCGTCCGGACGATGGGCCGAGCGGGACTCGACGAGAGGCAGCGCGTGAACGCCATGGGTGGAGGGCTCCGATTCCTGGCGGCGCCGGTGGGCTGCCTGCTGGCCGCCGTGCCGGGGCTGCTCCTCGGCCAGTCGCAGCCGCTGCTTCCGCTGCTGGCCATCGGCCCGCTGATGGCGGCCGTCTTCCTCACCGCCCGCCGCACCGCGCTGGTCTGCTGCTGCACGGTGCTGCCCGCCCTCGTGGCGGGCGACGTCTGGGAGCCGACCGCCGGGTCCGTCGCCCGCTGGGGCGGGCTGCTGCTCGCCTGCGCGTGCGGGGTGTACTCGGCCCGGCAGCGGGACCGGCTGCGGGCCCGCCTCGCCGAGGTGCGCGAGGTGGCTCGGGTCACCCAGGAGACGATCCTGCGCCCGGTCTCGCGCACCCTGTCCGGCACCCAGGTCAGCACCCGCTACCACTGCGCCACCCGCGAGTCCTACGTCGGCGGCGACCTGTACGACCTCGCGGTGACGCCGTACGGTCTGCGGGTGCTGGTGGGCGATGCCCGCGGGCACGGTATCGACGCGCTGCGGATGAGCGCCGGCACGATCGCCGCCTTCCGTGAACTGGCCTATACGACATCGGACTTGACGGAGCTGGCGGCCGGACTCGACGCCCGGCTGACCCCTGTTCTGGGCGCCGAGGACTTCGTCACGGTGGTGCTGGCGGAGTTCGCGCCGGGCGAGGTGCACCTGGTCAACTGCGGTCATCCGGCGCCGTTGCGCTCCGGCCAGCGCCTGGAACTGCTCGAACCGCCCCTCCCCTGCGCGCCGTTGGGCCTGAACCCCGAGCCGCGGCAGTACCGGGTCCGCCTCCAGCCCGGCGACCGCCTGCTGCTCTACACGGACGGCCTGACGGAGGCCCGAGCCCCTGACGGCACCCCGTTCGCCCTGCTCACCGAGTCCGCCACGGCGCTCGGCCAGCCCTTCCCGGAGGCGGCCCTGCGCGAACTGCACGACCGCCTGCTCGCCCACACCGGCGTCCCGCCCGCCGACGACCTGGCCCTTGTCCTCTGCCAGCCGACACCCCTGCCGACCCCGGTGCGCGTGTAGGCCAGGGCCGGGAAGAGACCGCCGTCACCTCCGCCGCCCGGGCCGCGTGAGGCCGCGCGCACCGCGAGTGACACCGGGCGGCGGAGAGGGTGAAGCGCCCCACATGACCCAGGTCACCCACGAAGGGGAGTAGTAGCTGAAAGGGGTGACATGTCTCCGGTAAAACCGCCCCTGACCAGGGCATTGAGAGCCTGGTCACATAGTTGACCATTAACTCAAATGCGGCCACAACTAGTAAAAGGGGTCTTTGCGGACAGCCCCCCGGGCCTGTTTCTCTGGAGCAGTCGCACGGCGCCGACGAGCCTTCACGGGCCGCGGCGCCGCCGCACGCAGGAGCCGCGCACCGCGTGGTGACGGCAGGCGGCCGACGTCAATGTCCCCGAAGAAAAGGTTCTCCGTGTCCGTCTCCCGCATCGTCTCCCGACTCGCCTCCCCGAAGAAGGCACTGACGACCGCCGCCCTGGCCGCCGCGACCACCGGCATGGTGCTGACCGCGGCTCCCGCCCAGGCCGCGACGGCCTCGGCCTCCTCCGCCCAGGCGGTCGCGCACAAGATGATCCCGAGCGCCGCGCAGTACAACGCGTTCAGCAACATCGTCGAGCACGAGAGCGGCTGGAACATCACCGCCACCAACTCGTCCTCCGGCGCCTACGGCCTCGTCCAGGCGCTGCCCGGTTCGAAGATGGCCTCGGCCGGCTCCGACTGGAAGACCAACGCCGCCACCCAGATCAAGTGGGGCCTGGACTACATGAACTCCCGCTACGGCAGCCCCGCCGCCGCCTGGAACTTCTGGCAGTCCAACGGCTGGTACTGAGCCGCCCGGCATGCCGTACCGGGACACCCCCGCACTCCGGCGCTGTCGGGACACCGCACGATCTGCGGCACCGACGCCACCGACGACCGGCACCGGTCGACGCCCCCCTGAAGCACCTGCCGCGCCCTCGCCCCCATCCCCGGCGAGGGTGCGTTCGCGTGCGCGGGCGCTGCCGATCGGCACGTCAGGGTCCCGCCCGGCCGCGTGGTGCCGGGTCTCCGTGGTGGACTTGGGCACACCGTGCCCCTACCGCTGACCGGAGCCGCCCGGATGAACGACCAGAGCGACCGGGACGACCGGGACGGCCAGAACCAGCCTGGGCCCGCGGAGGGGCGGGGGCCGGCCCACGGGCGGGCGGGGGCGGAGGCGCGGGGGGTGCGGCTGGTGGCCGTGCTGCTGGGGTTGACCGTGGTGAGCGGGCTGATCGACGCCGTGAGTTATCTGGGCCTCGGGCACGTCTTCACCGCGAACATGACCGGCAACGTGGTGGTGCTCGGCTTCGCGGCGGCCGGGGCGCCCGGCTTCTCGGTGCCGCACACGCTGACCTCGCTGGTGTCGTTCCTGGTGGGCGCGGTGGCCGGCGGCCGGATCGCGGTGCGGATGGGGACCGGTTCGCGGCGCACCTGGGCGCGGGTGACCCTCGCCGCCGAGGCGCTGCTCGTGGGGGTCAGCGCGGTGGTCGCGTTCGCGGTACCGCACGCGACGGTGACGGCGTACACGCTGATCGCGCTCACGGCCCTGGCGATGGGGCTGCGCAACGCGACGGTCCGCAAGCTGGGCGTGCCCGATCTGACCACCACGGTCCTGACGATGACCCTGACCGGCCTCGCCTCCGACTCGCGGGCGGGCGGCGGTTCCGGCCACCACTCCCCGCGCCGCTCGGCCTCGGTGGTCGCGATGCTCGCCGGTGCCTTCCTCGGCGCGTGGCTCACCCTCCACCACGGGCTGGGCATCCCACTGCTGATCGCGGCGGTGGCGGCCGGGGTGTTCGCCGTGACGGCTTCGGGACACGAGTGAGGTATCACTTGCGTGAAGTGCTCAGGCAGACTTCACCCGTTGTGTCCCACCAGCCAGCAAGAGGAACGCGCATGATCACGCTCACGAAGGAAGACGGCCCGGCGGATCTGGACGGAGTCACCCATCTGTCGATCGGGGTGTCCTGGGACCCCACCGCCGGCAGCAGCGGCGGACTGATCGGGAAGCTGCGGCGGACCGCCGGCACCGACCTGGACCTGATCGCCGTCGCGATGCAGGGCGGCGAACCGGTACGGCTGGCGGGGCTGGACTCGCTCGACCCGCTCGGCAACGGCTCGTTGGTGCACAGCGGCGACAACCAGACCGGCAAGGGCGACGGTGACGACGAGACGGTGACCGTCGAGTTCGGCCGGATACCGACGAACGTCACGTCGATCGTGTTCGTGGCCGCCGCCTACAAGAAGAGCAGCTCGTTCCAGAAGGCGCGCAACATCAGCTTCAAGGTCTACGACGCGACCGGCGGCACCAGCCAGCAGGTCGCCGACATCTGGCCGAGCCTGCTCAGCAACGACAACGGATGCGCGGTGGCGAAGGCGATCCGGGTCGGCAGCGGCTGGAAGCTGGAGGTCATCAACGAGACCGGCAAGATCAAGCAGGGGGACGAGCGCGACCTCATGCGGTTCGCCGCGCGCAGGTAGCGGCGGAGACGGGCCGACGGCGCCGGGAGGCCGCCGGCCCGAGCCTGTCAGCCGGCGCTCACCCGGAGCTCCTTGACCCCGTTGATCCAGGCGGAGCGCAGCCTGCGCGGGTCACCGGTGAGCCGCAGCCCCGGCATGGCGTCCGCGATCGCGTGGAAGATGAGGTCGATCTCCAGCACGGCGAGGGACTTGCCCAGGCAGTAGTGCGGACCTCCGCCGCCGAAGCCCAGGTGGGGGTTGGGGTCGCGCAGGACGTCGAAGACGTCCGGGTTCTCGAAGACCTCGGGGTCGTGGTTGGCGGAGGCGTAGAAGATGCCGACCCGGTCGCCCTTCCTGATGGTCCGGCCGCCGAGTTCGGTGTCCTGGGTGGCGGTGCGCTGGAAGGCGTTGACCGGGGTCGCCCAGCGGACGATCTCCTCGGCGGCGGTCCCCGGCCGCTCGCTCTTGTAGAGCTCCCACTGCTCGGGGTGGGTGAGGAACGCGTGCATGCCGTGGGTGATGGCGTTGCGGGTGGTCTCGTTGCCGGCCACCGAGAGCATCAGCACGAAGAAGCCGAACTCGTCGGAGTTGAGGTTGCCCTCGTCCTCCGCCGCGACCAGGGTGCTGACGATGTCCTTCGCCGGGCACTGCTTGCGGTCGGCCGCCATCGCCATGGCGTAGGTGATGAGTTCGGCCGCCGACTCCGCGCCGACCTCGGCCGTGATGGCGTACTCCGGATCGTCGTACGCGATCATCCTGTTGGACCACTCGAAGATGCGGGTGCGGTCGTCCTGCGGGATGCCGATGAGTTCGGCGATGGCCTGGAGGGGCAGTTCGCAGGCGACCTCGGTGACGAAGTCGAACGGTCCCGAGCGGGCGCGGGCGCGGGCCACGATCGCCTGCGCGCGGTCGCGCAGCCGCTCCTCCAGGGCGCGGATCGCCCTCGGGGTGAAGCCGCGTTGCACGATTTGGCGGACTCGGGTGTGTTCGGGCGGGTCCATGTTGAGGAGAATCAGGCGCTGGGCGTCGATCGCGTCGCGCCGCATGTGCTCGCCGAAGCGGATGATCGCCGTGTTGAGGTACGAGGAGAAGAGGTCCGGGTGCGTGGAGACGTACCGGACGTCGGCGTGCCGGGTGACGGCCCAGTAGCCCTCGTCCTGGAAGCCCGCGATGTTGCGCGGCTGGGCGATCCAGCGCACCGGTTCGGCCTCGCGCAGGGCGGCGAACTCCGGCAGGGGGACCCGCGCGTGCAGCAGGTCGGGGTCGGTGAGGTCGAACCCGTCGGGGAGAGCTGGACAGGGCATCGGCGACTCCAGCCTGTTTCTGACGGTCCATCAGGATGGCCGTGAAGGTAATAACGGGTTCTACAAGTCGCAAGAGGTACGGCACGCCGAATTCCCTGCACGACCCTTGCGGTTGAGGACGGCCGGTCAGCAGACTGCAACACAGAACTAGAACGCGTACTAGTTCTGCGTGGCGGGTGGCCGGGACGCCCGCGCCGCGCGGTGTCCGAGGAGAGGACGTGTCCCATGGTCGCGGAACCCGTCATCGTGGAAGCCGTACGCACCCCCATCGGCCGGCGCGGCGGAGCGCTCGCCAACCTGCACCCCGCCTACCTCCTGGGCGAGACCTACCGTGAACTCCTCGGCCGCACCGGCATCCAGGCCGACTGCGTCGAACAGATCGTCGGCGGCACGGTGACCCACGCCGGCGAGCAGTCCATGAACCCCGCGCGCAACGCCTGGCTGGCCATGGGCCTGCCCTACGAGACGGCCGCGACGACCGTCGACTGCCAGTGCGGCTCCTCCCAGCAGGCCGCGCACCTGGTCGCCAACATGGTCGCGGCGGGCGTCATCGACGTCGGCATCAGCTGCGGGGTGGAGGCGATGTCCCGGGTGCCGCTCGGCTCGGGGTCCAAGCACGGGCCCGGGAAGCCGTTCCCGGAGGAGTGGAACGTCGACCTGCCCAACCAGTTCGAGGCGGCCGAACGCATCGCCCGCAACCGGGGGTTGACCCGCGAGGACGTCGACTCCCTCGGCCTGCTGTCGCAGGAGCGGGCGGCGGGCGCCTGGTCGGAGGAGCGCTTCAAGAGGGAGACGTTCGCCGTCCAGGTCCCGACCACCGAGGACGAACAGGCGGCGGGCCAGGGCATGTGGCGGCTGGTCGACCGTGACGAGGGGCTGCGCGACACGTCCATGGAGGCCCTGACCCGGCTGAAGCCGGTCATGCCGACGGCCGTGCACACGGCGGGCAACTCGTCGCAGATCTCGGACGGCGCGGCGGCGATCATGTGGGCGTCGAAGCGGATGGCGAGGGCGCTGAAACTGCGTCCCAGGGCGCGGATCGTCGCCCAGGCGCTGGTCGGTTCCGACCCGCACTTCCACCTCGACGGGCCGATCGACGCGACGCGGGCCGTGCTCGGCAAGGCGGGCATGACGCTGAAGGACATCGACCTCGTGGAGATCAACGAGGCGTTCGCGTCGGTGGTGTTGAGCTGGGCGCGGGTCTTCGGGCAGGACCTGACGAAGGTCAACGTGAACGGTGGCGCGATCGCGCTCGGGCACCCGGTGGGCGCGACCGGCGCCCGGCTCATCACCACCGCCCTGCACGAACTGGAGCGCGCGGACAAGGAGTTCGCGCTGATCACGATGTGCGCGGGCGGCGCGCTGGCCACCGGCACGATCATCCAGCGGCTGTAGTCGGGCGGATCGGGCGGCCCGCGGCCGTCAGGTCAGATGGGTCCGGGCGCAGGCGCGGAAGGCCGCGAGCAGGGGGCGGTCCTCCTCGCCCGCGCGGGTGGCCACGACGACGCGGATGGGTTCGACGCCTTCCAGGGGGACCGTGGTCAGATCCGGCCGCAGCCCCTTGCGGACCGCGCCCGCCGGGGCGAGCGACACCGCCTCGCCCCCGGCGACGAGTTCGAGCTTGTCCTCCAGGTTCGCGACGAGCGGACCGTCCGGCGCCGGCCGGCCGCCAGGGCGGGGATCGACGCGCCAGAACGCGTTGAACTCCTCGTCGGCGAAGCGCGGAACGGGCTCGTCCGCGATGTCGTCGAGGGTGACGTACTCCTTGCCCGCCAGCCGGTGGTCGACCGGAATCACCAGCACCCGGGGTTCCTCGTACAGGACCGTCACGCTCAACTCCTCGGTGCGGAACGGAAGTCGGCCCACCACCACGTCCACCCGGCGCTCCCGCAGGGCCGACCACGACTCGCCCCAGACGAGGAAGCGGCTGTGCACCTCGGCGTCCGGACGGGCGCGGCGCAGCGCGCGTACCGCCGGGGTCACGAGCAGCCCCGTCATGTAGCCGATGACGACCCGGCTCGGCTGCCCGGCCGCGCGCACCACGGCCACCGCCTCCGCGGCCGACCGCAGCAACGCCTCGGCGCGGGGCAGGAACTCCCGCCCCGCGTCGGTGAGCCGGGCGCCCCGCGGCGTCCGGTCGAAGAGCCGAGTCCCCAACTCGCCCTCCAGCCGCCGGACATGGCGGCTCAGCGACGGCTGCGCCAGATGCAGTACGGCGGCGGCGCGGCCGAAGTGCAGCTCCTCGGCGAGGACGGTGAAGCAGCGCACGAGGCGCAGGTCCAGGTCGGCGGCCGGGACGGACGGGAGTGGCGGTGACGGCGGAGGCGACGGAGGCGGTGACGCGGGCGATTCACTCACTCTTCGACTGTACGTCGGCCTGACCTGCCGCGATACGGGAAATGAATCGGGCGTTCCCGGACCCGTCTTGGACCGGCGGGGTGCGGCGGGCGCAGGGTGGGAGAACACCGTTTGTTTCCGACCCGTATCTGATGTGGGTGATCTTGTCATGCGTGTTTTCGTCACCGGAGCGACCGGATTCGTGGGCAGTGCCGTGGTCCGCGAACTGCTCGGCCATGGGCACCAAGTGCTGGGCCTGGCCCGCTCCGACGCCTCGGCGGACCGGCTGACGGCGGCCGGGGCCGAGGTGCACCGGGGTTCCCTGGAGGACCTCGACGCGCTGCGCGCGGGCGCGCGGGCCGCCGACGGTGTGATCCACACCGGCTTCGTCCACGACTTCTCGAACTACGCCGCGTCCGTCGTCACCGACCTGAACGCGGTCAACGCGCTCATCGACACCCTCGCGGGCTCCGACCGCCCCCTCGTCGTCAGCTCGGTCATCGGCCACGCGAACCTCGACCGCCCCGCCGGTGAACTCGGCAGCGAGGACGACGTACCCGATCCGGCCGCCCACCCGGGCGACCCGCGCCTGCCCGCGGAGGCGGCGACCCTGGCGTCGGCGGCGCGGGGCGTCCGCGCCTCGGTGATACGGCTTCCGGCGTCGGTCCACGGCGAGGGTGACTACGCCTTCGTCCCCGCCCTCATCGGCGTCGCCCGCGAGAAGGGCGTCTCGGCCTACCCCGGTGAGGGCGCCAACCGCTGGGGCGGCGTCCACCGCGAGGACGCGGCCGTCCTGTACCGGCTCGCCGTCGAGCGGGCCCCGGCGGGCTCGGTCCTGCACGCGGTCGCCGACGAGGGCGTACCCCTGCGGGAGATCGCCGAGGTCATCGGCAAGCGGCTGGACGTACCGGTGACGAGCATCCCGCAGACGGAGGCCGACGACCACTTCGGCTGGCTCGGCCGCTTCTGCACCATGGACCTGGCGGCCACGAGCACGCTGACCCGCGAGCGGTTCGGGTGGACCCCGACCCGCCCCGGTCTGCTCGCCGACCTCGACCAGGAGTACTACTTCACTCCGCGGTAACCGCGGTCGCGGAGGTCCAGTCGACGAAGGTGGTGAAGACGGCGGGATCGACCGTGAGGACCGGTCCCGCCGGAACCTTGGAGTCGCGGACGGCGATGCATTTGCCTTCGGCGATCTCCAGGCAGTCGCCGCCCTGATCACCGCTGTAGGAGGACTTGCGCCAGGCGAGCGGGCCGAGGGGCGCGCATTCGACGCATTCGCCACCCTGGTCACTGCTGTAGCTGGACTTACGCCAATGGTTCACCGTCGGCATCGCGTTGCTCCCCATAGCGCTCCTCCATCACCCGCCGGATCAACACCGCCGAGTCCCGGATGGAGAGTGCGGCGGCTTGGAGATGATCGTAACGGAGCGAACAGCCCTCGACGGCGTCCGGGTTGGCGCTCGGATGCCCGCTTCCGTAGCTCTCCGTGTAGACGATGGCTGGGTCGCTCGCGAAGCGGAAGAGCGTGTACGAGCCAGTTAGTCCGGCGTGTGCCCCCGTCGTGAACGGGAGAATCTGGACGTTGACCCTCGGGTTGTTTTCGAAGGCCAACAGGTGGGCCAGTTGGCCGTGCATGACCTTCGCGCCACCGATCTCCTGGTACAACCCGGCTTCGCTGACGATGGCCCAGAAGACCGGCGGGCCCTGCTTCTCGAAGATGCGCTGACGGGACAGTCGCACGGCGGTGCGGTCGTCGAGCTTGCTCTGGTCCAACGCCCCGAGCGTGGCACGGGCGTAGGCGTCGGTCTGGAGGAGGCCGTGGATCAGGTGGGTGTGAAAAGTGGAGATCTCGACGGCCCGTGCCTCCAACTCCGCTACTTCCCTGAACCAGGCCGGTAGTTGACTACGCATCACCAGGTCCTGGAGCCGGGACAACAAGCCCCCCGTCCCCAGTGCCGCGTCCACCCGTTCGCTGAACTCCCGGGTCGGCAGCTTTCTCGCCGTCTCGATCTGGCCGACCAGTGACCCCGTGTAGTTGACGATCTCGCCGAGCTGGCGTTGCGTCAGGCCGGCCGCCTCGCGGTGTCTGCGGAGTTCGAAGCCGTAGTAGTCGAGAGGTGACGCTCCCGGATCGAGGGTGTTGATGTGGGTCACGCGATGGCCCCCTGCCGTGCAACTCGGTCCACGCGGGGACCCGTTGTATTCATTCCGTAGCCGAGCGTAGTCAGCGCACGTCAGTCTCGTCCTGTGAACGAACAGATTCCCCCCACCCTCCTGGCGCCCCGTTTCGCCCAGTACGTCATGCGGCTCACCGTCGGCGAGCACTCGGCCCGGCACATCCGCCGTATCGTCCGCTCGTACCTGGCCGAGTGGGAGCTGTCCGCCCTCGCGGACGCCGTCGAACTCGCCGTGACCGAGCTGGTCGCCAACGTCGTACGGCATGTTCCCGACCGGCGCTGCACCCTCGCGCTGCTGCGCCAGCCGGCCGGTGTCCGGGTCGAGGTGAGCGACGGGTGCCCCCGACTTCCGTGCCTGCCAAGGGAGTTGTCCATGAAGTCGGAGGGCGGGCGCGGGCTCCTCCTGCTGGACGCGGTGGTCGACCGGTGGGGGGTGCGGCGCGAGCCGGCGCCCGGTACCGGCAAGACCGTGTGGTTCGAGTGCGCCGGGCGCCAGGCGGTCCGGGTGGGCTCAACGTCCGCCCCCGCAGTGGCTGACGCGGGCGTACACGACGACCTGGGCGCCGTGCAGCCGGGTCCGCGCGCAGGCCACGAAGTACGTCCGTAGCGTCCGCCGTTTGACCTCCTCCCGCGGGAACGGGTCGAGCGGCTGCCCGGCGGGGTCGGTCAGCGCGATGACGCGGTGCGCGACGAGGAGGCGGCGCCGGATGGTGGCCGCGGGCAGTTCGGTGCCCTGGAGGGTGCCCGAGGCGCGGGGTGACTCGTCCAACGCCAGGTCATGCACCCGGTGGTAGACGGACGGCGACGACAACAGCCACTCGCGGCGGCGCGCGGGCAGGAAGAGAACGTCGTCACCGTCGCGCGCGTTCCACTCGACCGCCGTCGAGACGGCGATCACGTCGTCCTTGCGGCTGCCGGGCGAGCGCAGGGCCAGCGACCACGGCAGCAGGACGGAGAGGGCAACCACCGTCAGCAGCACGGCGGTTACGCTCCGAACAGCGGGGGTGAACCGGTGCCTGCGGTCGTGGAGCCGCGCGAGCGCGGCCCCGGCGAGCAGCGCGAGTCCCGCCATGCCGTACAGCACGTACCGGTCGAGGTACCAGGGCTTGAGCTGGGAGACCACCAGCAGCAGACCCGCCGGGACGACGAGCAGCGGCAGCGCCACCGAGACCAGCACCTCCGGCCCCGGGTCGGCCCGCCCACGCATCAGGAACCCGCGGAGCAGCACGCCCGTGCAGGCCGTCGCCAGGAACTGGAGCCACGCGGCCGGCCCCGGGGGGCCGAGCCAGCCCAACTGCTCGTCCGCCTGCCCGGCGCTCGCCACCACCAGCGGGACGAGCGCCGCCAGCACCGCCGTCGCCGAGACGGCCCACCGCCGCCACACGGCTTTCGGCACCCCCAGCCTCCACAGCGTCAGCCCGTGGGCCGCGAGCGTCAGCGCGGCGAACTCGTGCAGCCAGCAGGAGACTCCGAGGGTCAGCGCGTACGCCGTCCACCAGCGGCGACCGGACCCGGCGGTGATCCGTGCGTCGGCCGCGCGCAGCAGGAGATACGTCGCCCAGGTCACCCCCGCGGTCACCAGGGCGTACGAACGGCCCTCCTGCGCGTACCGCTGGACCAGCGGCAGCACCGCGAAGACCAGCCCCGCGAGCGTCCCGGCCCGGCGGCCGGCCAGTCGGGCGCCGATCGCACCGACCCCGGCCGCCGCCAGCGAGGCCGCCACCACCGAGGGCAGCCGGAGGGCCGGCAGGCCGCCGTCCCAGCACGCGAAGACGGCGTGCATGAGCAGGTAGTACAGACCGTGCACGGCGTCGATGCGCCCCAGCAGCCGCCACAGCTCCCGCAGCGAGCGGTGGGCCACCTGGTAGGTGACCGACTCGTCGCGCCACATGCTGTCCTGCCGGTCGATCCCCCACAGGCCCAGAGCGAGCGCGGCCCCGCCCGGAACGGCCACCGGCACCACCGGCACCGCCCGCGCTCTGCGGCGCGGGGCGCGCAGGCGCCGTACACCGCTCGTCAAGTCCCGTACGGAGTCCAGGTGTTGACTGATGAGCTGCTCCTCGAACGGGTAACGACATACGGCCCGCGGGGACGAGTCCCTGCGGGCCGTACAACGAGGTCGAGGTGTGCGAGGAGGCGGGGGCGCGAGGAGGAGGACTGGCGCGCGACCCCGGGCGGGCTGCCCGGGATGGTCAGTTGAGCACGGGGTCGGGTTCGCGGGTCCGCACCGCGGGCTCGGCCGGTTCCTTCGAGGCCGCCCGCGGCCCCGACAGGAGATACGTGAGGCCGAAGCCGGCGACGACCACCGTGGCACCGCCGACCGCGTCGAGGATCCAGTGGTTGGCGGTCGCGACGATCGCGGAGACCGTGAAGAGCGGGTGCAGCAGACCGAGGGCCTTCATCCACCACTTGGGCGCCATCACCATGATGACGATCCCGCACCACAGCGACCAGCCGAAGTGCAGCGAGGGCATCGCCGCGTACTGGTTGGTGACGGCGGTCATCGCGCCGTAGTCCGGCTTCGCGAAGTTCTGGACGCCGTGCACCGTGTCGATGAAGCCGAGGCCGGGCATCAGCCGGGGCGGGGCCAGCGGGTAGAGCCAGAAGCCGAGCAGGCCGATCAGGGTGGCGATACCGAGGGAGCTGCGGGCCCAGCGGTAGTCGGCGGGGCGCCGGACGTAGAGCACGCCCAGGATGGTCAGCGGGACCACGAAGTGGAACGACTCGTAGTAGAAGCCGAGGAAGTGCTCCAGCCACGGCAGCTTGACCACCGTGTGGTTGGCCCAGTGCTCGACGTCGATGTGCAGGGCCTTCTCGATCGAGTGGATCTGGTGCCCGTGGTGCTCCGCGAGGGCCCGGCTGCCGGGGGCGGCGGCGCGCACCGCGGAGTAGGCGGCGTAGAAGACGCGGATCAGCAGCAGTTCGAGGAGCAGGTTGGGTTTGGTGAGCACCCGGCGCCAGAACGGCAGCAGCGGCACCCAGGACCAGCGGGCCGGGACCGGGGCCGCGTACTCGGTGGGGATCGGACGGCGGTAGTACGGCGACGCGCACGACAGGAACGGCACGACGGTCACGGCGGCGAGGGCCGCGAACAGCACCACGTTGTCCCGCACGAAGAACACCGACGACATGTTCGGCAGCAGCATCTTCGCCGGCAGGGTCACCACCAGGACCACCGCGACCGGCCACACGAACCGGTTCGAGACCCGCTTGCCGACCCTGCCCACCACCGCGAGCAGCACCCACAGCAACTGGTACTGCCAGGACGTGGGCGACACCACGATCGCCGCGCAGCCCGTGATCGCGACCGCGAGGAGCAGCTGCCCGTCGCGCGCGTACCGCACCGCCCGGCGCACCCCCACGCAGGCGACGGCCGCGCCGAGGGTCAGGAACAGGCCGATCTCCAGCGGGCCGGTGAGTCCCAGCCGCAGCAGCGCCCCGTGCAGCGACTGGTTGCCGAGGGCGTCCGCCTTGCCGCCGAGACCGACCCCGGCGATGTGGTGCACCCAGTAGGTGTGGGAGTCGTGGGGCATCGCGGCCCACGCGAGCGCCACGCTCGCCGCGAACGTGATCCCGGCCGAACCGGCGGCGCGGCGGCGGTCGGTGAACCACAGCAGCGGCGCGAAGAGCAGCAGCGTCGGCTGGAACGCCGCCGCGACCCCGATCAGCACACCGCCGGTCCGCTCACCGCGCACCGTGAAGACGCCCAGCAGCACCAACAGGACCGGAATGACGCTGATCTGACCCAGCCAGAGGGTGCTGCGCACCGGCAGCGACAGCATGAGCAGGCTGATCGCCACCGGGGCGGCGAGCAGCGTGGAGCGGCGGGTGACGGGCGGCGGCAGCGCACGCGCGGCGGCCAGGCCGACCGCCACGACCAGCAGGAGGGTGCCGAAGGTCCAGCCCCAGCCGAGCGCCTGTTCAGCCGCGTGGGTGAGGGGCTTGAGGACCAGTCCCCCGAAAGGAGTGCCGGTGAACCGCGTCGAGTCGTACAGGGAACCCTTCACGTGCAGGACGCCGTGCGGTCCGACCCAGGTCTCCAGGTCCGTCAGCCGCTCCCCGCGCGGCGTGCTGAGGACGACGGCCACCTGCCGTACGGCCAGGAACGCGGCGACCAGCCACAGGCCCAGACGGGCCGCGCGCAGCCGGGTCCTGACCCCGGCCGCGCCCGTCGCTCCGAAAGCTCCCGCCGGTCGCCCGCTGTGCTCCACATTCGCCACGCCTCGTAGGCCTCCCGCCCCGTAAGTCCCACGCGTCCAGCGCGGGGTTCCTCCGCGCACCCTACGAGCCTCGCACCGCCCGTGCGCACAGCCGCAGGCAACCCCCTGGTCACCTGACCGCCGTCCCACTCCGTCCGGTGTTTCTTCCGCGCTCGCCCGGGCTCCCGCTGCCATCCCCCTGTGCTCTTCCTGTTCGACGACCATAGTCGGCCGCCGGTTCACCGGGCACGTCACGTGACTGCGCGCTTTTGATCCGTCCCGCTGAGTGGATGCGCCACCTCGGCCGTACCGTCTGAAGCCCCGTGTGGCCTGGTGGGGCGGTGGGCGGAGGAGCCTGTGAGAGTGGTCGGTGTGCGGCGGGGGCGGGTGGGCGCGCGGGCCCTGGCGGTCGTGCTGGCGCTGTGCGCGTTCCAGCTCGGGTCGCTGGTGGCCCCGGCGTGGGCGTGCGGCTGCGGGGCGATGGTGCCCGGCTACCGGCAGCACCTCGCCGTGGGCCGCGAGGAGTCCGTGGTGCGCTGGGACGGACATCGGGAGCAGATCGTGATGAGCCTGACGGTCTCCGGGGACGCCGGACGGGCCGCGTGGATCATGCCGGTGCCGCACCGGGCCACGGTGACGCTCGGCGACCCGGCGCTCTTCGGTACGCTCGCCGCCGCCACCGCGCCCGTGCACCGCCACCGCTACCACTTCTGGCCGCACGACGGCGACTGGCCGCTCACCTCCGGCGACGGCTTCGGCGGCCCGCCGCCCGGCGTGGGGGCGGCGCCGTCGGTGAACGTGGTCGGCCGGGAGCGGCTCGGGCCGTTCGACGTGGCCCGGCTGACGGCCACCGACCCGGCGGCCCTCGGCGACTGGCTGACCGCGCACGGCTTCACCCTCCCCGCGAGCCTGCCGGGAGCCCTGCGGCCCTACGTCGACCAGCGCTGGGAGTACGTCGCGGTCCGGCTCGTCCCGAAGACCGCGGACACCGCCCTCAACGGCACGCTGGACCCGCTGCACCTCGCCTTCGCCGCCGAGGCGCCGGTCTACCCGATGCGCCTGTCCCGGCTGGCCCGCACCCCGCAGTCGCTCGGCCTCTACGTCCTCGCCGCGCACCGGATGGAACCGGGCTCCGCGATCGGCGGCGACCAGCCCCGGGTCGTCTACGCCGGGCGGCTCACCGCGAAATCGGGCGCGCTGGCCCAACTCCTCCCCGGTACCCCGTACTTGACCGCCGTCGACCAGGAGTTCCCGGAGCCGTCGCGGATTTCGGGCGACCACCTGCTGCGCCGGGCACCGACGGACGCCGCCTTCCAGCAGGTGATCTACGAGGACCGGCTGCGCGAGGTGGCGGGGGTCCCGGCGTGGCTGCTGACGGTCGCGGGCGGCCTCGCCGTCCTGGTCGCGGTCCCCGTGGTGCGGACCGCGGGGCGCGCACGGCGGGGACCCCGCGCGGGGCGTGCGCGGGAGTAGTCAGCGCGGCCCCACCGGACAGGGTCGCCTCATGTCTCGTGGTAGAAGCCGACGTTGACGCTGCGCGGTCCGGTCCGGTCCTGGATGACGATCTCGCCGCTGCCGCCCCGGGGCAGCGGCACGGACCCCCCGTAGCCGACGGTCTGGGCGTACTCCCCGACGATCAGCCGCACCTCGGAGGAGGGGTCCGGCTGGGAGCCGCGCAGCCAGCTCACCTGCCAGGTGCCCTCGGGCCCGCACAGGAACTCCAGATGCACCCGCGAGATGAACAGCCAGTCGTCCGGCGTCGCCAGCCGGCAGACGGCCTGGTCCCGGCCCACCCGCAGCACGGCGCCGGGGTCACTGGGCGCGTCCGCCATTAGCATGCCTGCCGTGGCGCCCGCGTCCGCCCCGGAGACGGAGGCCATGGTGAGTTCGAGCACGTGCGCTCCTTCGAAGTGCTGGTGCGACAGCTTGGGGGAACTGCCTTGCGCGGCGGCCGGGTTGGCGCACCGCCGCCGCATGATAAATCGCCCGGGACCCTCTCGTCCGGCACAATGGAGTCATGACCGAGCGAAAGCCACCGGGCGTGCGCTTCGATACCTGGGTCGACAGGCAGATCCGTGAGGCCGAGGAGCGCGGCGACTTCAGCGGACTGCCGGGCGCGGGCAAACCCCTGCCGGGCGGCGACGACACGTCGTACGACGAGTTCTGGTGGATCAGGCAGAAGATGGCCCGCGAGGGCCTGTCGGTCCTGCCGCCCGCCCTGGCGCTGCGCAAGGAGGCCGAGGACGCCCTGACGGCGGCCCTCGCGGCCCCCTCGGAGCGGATCGTCCGGAAGACCGTCGAGGACGTCAACGTCAAGATCCGCGCCATGATGTACAGGCCGCCGCCCGGCCCCCCGCTGGGCAAGAAGCCGTACGACGTCGAAGAGGTCGTCAGGCAGTGGCGGGAGGGCCGGGCGGCGGCCGGTTCGGTCTAGCGCCGTACCGGTCGTGCCGGTGGTACGGGTCCTGCGGGTGCTGCGGGTTGCTCGGTCCTTCCGGTGGTGCCGGTCGGACGTCGGGTCACGCGTGCAGGAGGCGTTCCGCCAGCTCGCGGTAGTCCTTCAGGGCCAGGCGGAGCTGCTCGGTGTCCTCCTCGGCGGAGTGCCAGGTGCCGTGCAGGGTACGCCGGCGCTCGGTCACGGCCTCGGTGAAGAGCGTGGCGAGCTCCTCCAGCACGTGGTCGGCCTCCTCCACGGCGGACCGGGGCCCGTCCACGAACCCGGTCACCGCGTGCTGCAAGCGCAGGCTGAGCTTGTCGGTCTCGTCGTGCGGGAGCAGACGGGCGCCGGAGTCGTGGCTTGAGCCCTCGGTGCGGGACGTGGTGCCGGACGTGGAGCGGGTCGTGCCGGACGTGGGGGCGACGGATCCGGTGCCGGTGCTCGTGGTGCCGGTGCTCGTGGTGCCGGTGCTCGTGGTGCCGGTGGTGCCCGTAGCGCCGGTGGTGCCCGTCGTGCGGTCGCGCGCGGCCCGGTCGGTGTCCTTGGCGCGGTCGTCGTCGCCGTCCAGGGCGCGGTCCGCGTCCTGGGTGCGGCCGAGGTCCTTGGTGCGGTCGGCGCCCGCGACGGCGGTGCCGGACTGGGCCGGGAGCTGGGTCGCCTCGCGGTCGGTACCCGTGGTCGTCGCGGTACCCGTGGTCGACGCGGGCGTTGCGGTCGTCGCGGTTTCCTTGCGCCGCTCGGCGGCCGTACCGGCCGGGTCGGCCGAAGTGCCGTTGCCCAGCGGGGAGTTCGAGCCGCGCGTACCGGTCGTGGTGCTCGCGGTGCTCGTGCTGCCCGTGCCATCCGTGCTGCTCAGGTCGCGCGCGTCACGGGTGTCACGGGTGCCGCGTGCCTCGCGGGTGTCGCGTGCCTCGCGGGTGTCGCGTGCCTCGCGGTTGTCGCGTGCCTCGCGGGTGTCGCGTGCCTCGTCGGCGGTGCCGCTCGTCACCGTGCTGCCGGTCGGGTCGGCCGTCGGTCGGGTCGTGTCGGGCATCTGGGTCAACTTCCCTTCACTGTCTGCTGGTTGGACGCGCCGAGGACGCGGCGCCCGTCGTGCTCGTCACTGGTGGCGGTGCTGGTGGCGGTGCCGGTGGCGCGGTCGTCGCGGCCGTGGTCCGCCTTCACGAGGTCCTCGAAGAGGGCGCGGGCCTCGACCATCGCCTCGCGCATCTCCTCGGTTCCGGCCTGGCTCTCGGAGGCACCGGCCGTGGGCGCGGCGACGCTGTGCACGCGCCGGTAGCCGTGCACGTGGTGCGCGTGGTGCACCGAGAGCGCGTCGAGCCGCTGGTCGTGGTCGTCGGCCGGGAACCCGCGGGTGTCGGCCAGTTCGGCGATCAGCTGGTCGGCCTCGGCGAGCGCCTCCCGCGGCGAGTCGACGAAGTGTTCCTGGGCGGCGGTCCAGCGCGTCTCGAACCGCTCGCGGGCCGCGGGCTCCAGCGGTCGCAGTCGCAGGGAGCCGTGCCGCTCCACCCGCTCGGTGAGTTCGCGCTCGGCCGCCTTGGTGTCACCGTCGTGCCGGGCCACCGTCCGGTCGTACTCAGGTCCGAAGCGCCGCTTCAGACCGGGGCCGCCGTGCCGGCCGCGGGCCCGCAGAATGAGGGCGGCCGCCACTACGACGACGGCCACGATCACGATAAGAGCGATGATCACGCCTGTGGACATGGGTGCCTTCCGGATTCTCGGCCAACCGGCCTTCCGTACGGGCCGGTTCGAGGTTCGGATTGCCCCGAAGGCGCTCCTCAAACGGGTCCCGTCACTACCGCGGTGGCCCGGGAGACCGGAGAGAGGACGTTCCGCCGCCGTGTCGGTCCCGGCGGGCGCTGCCGAAGCGAGGGGGCGAGGCGCCGGACGGGCGCCCGGCCCGGCCCGGTGGCGCCGGAGACCTCAACTGGCTTGACGCGCGGTCTTGTTGTGGGGTTGCTCGCCGTCCGAGCCGCACAGTTCGGCGCTCATCTCCCGCACCAGCTGGATCAGGTCGGTGGGCCGGCCGGGGCCCCACCAGTCGCCGAGCAGCGCGGCCAGGGACTCCTCGCGGGCCTGCGCCAGCCGTTCGGCCACCGCGTGACCCTCGCCGGTCAACTCCAGTTCGAGACCCACGCGTCGGGCGAGCCGGCGTTCCTCGACCTGACGGGCGGCGGCGAGGATCACGGGCAGTGGCACGGCACTGCGCTCGGCGAGCACACCCGGCTCGGCCCAGCCGTACCGCCTGATGCGCAGCAGCAGCCAACTCGCCGCCGGCTGGAGGTCGCAGCCCGCGCGTGCGGTGATCTCGCGGTAGATCTCGCGCCGTCCCTCGCGGGTGCCGAGCACGGACAGGGCGCGGCACACCTCGTCGTACGACGACCGCTCGACCGGGTTGCTGGCGAGCGTCTCGGTGACGTCGGGGGCGGTGACCGAGCCGCGCAGCTTGTCCTCCTTGAGGAACCAGGCGAGCGCGAAGCCGACGAGGGCGACCGGAGCGGCGTAGAGGAAGACGTCGGTGATGGACGACGCGTAGGCGTGCAGGGCCGCCGGGCGGAGGGCTGCCGGCAGGGCGGCGATGCCGCGCGGGTCGGACTCCAGGGTGTCCGTGCTGACGCCGGGCGGGAGCGGGGTGCCGCGCAGGGCGTCCGCGAGCTTGCCGCCGAGGCGGCTCGCGAAGACCGTGCCGAAGATGGCGACGCCGAAGGAGGCACCGATGGAGCGGAAGAAGGTCGCGCCGGAGGTGGCGACGCCGAGATCCTCGTAGGGGACGGCGTTCTGCACGATGAGGACGAGCACCTGCATGACGAGGCCGAGGCCCAGGCCGAAGACGAAGAAGTAGACGCTCATCTCGGCCGTGGAGCTGTTCACGTCGAGCCGGTGCAGCAGGAGCAGGCCGAGGGCGGTGACGCCGGTGCCCGCGATCGGGAAGACCTTCCAGCGGCCGGTGCGGCTGACGATCTGGCCGGAGGTGGTGGACGACAGCAGCATGCCGAACACCATCGGCAGCATGTGCACGCCGGACATGGTCGGCGAGACGCCCTGGACGACCTGGAGGAAGGTCGGCAGATAGGTCATCGCGCCGAACATCGCGAAGCCGACGATGAAGCTGATGACGGCGGCGAGCGCGAAGGTGCGGACGCCGAACAGGCGGAGCGGCAGCACGGGTTCGGCGGCCCGGCGCTCGACGAGGACGAACACCACGGCCAGCACCACGCCCAGGACCGCGAGCCCGATGATCCGCGGTGAGCCCCACCCCCAGGTCGTGCCGCCCATCGAGGCGACGAGGACCAGACAGGTCGCGACGGCCGCGATGAGGAAGGTGCCGAGGTAGTCGATGGTGTGCCGGGCCGACTTGCGCGGGATGTGCAGCGCGGTGGCGATCACGGCGAGCGCGACCACGCCGACGGGCAGGTTGATGTAGAAGACCCAGCGCCAGCTCAGGTGCTCGGTGAACAGGCCGCCGAGCAGGGGTCCGAGGACGCTGGTCGCTCCGAACACGGCCCCGAAGAGACCCTGGTAGCGACCGCGTTCCCGGGGTGACACGACATCCCCCACGATCGCCATCGACAGCACGATCAGACCGCCGCCGCCGAGCCCCTGCAAGGCGCGGAAGCCGATCAGTTCGGGCATGTTCCGCGCCATGCCGCAGAGCGCGGAGCCGATGAGGAAGATCACGATCGCGGTCTGGAAGAGCCGCTTGCGCCCGTACTGGTCGCCGAGTTTGCCCCACAGCGGGGTCGCGGCGGTCGACGCGAGCAGGTACGCGGTGACCACCCAGGAGAGGTGTTCGAGGCCGCCGAGGTCGCTGACGATGGTCGGCAGCGCGGTCGACACGATGGTCTGGTCGAGGGCGGCGAGCAGCAGTCCCAGCAGCAGCGCGCCGATCGAGACGAGGACGTTCCCGGACACGTGCTCCTGCGCGGCGCTGCCCTGCCGCGGGGCGTTCCCGGGCGGCTGCGCGTCGCCGATCTCGCCCGTCCTGCCGTGCGCGTCCCCGGCCATCCGGACCTCCCGAGGGTTTCGTTACACATCCATGGTGAGCGGTGTGCCCCGTTATGGCCTGTCGAGTCCCGGTGGAAGCGGGTATTCCGGGGGGACTGGGGAGAGCGCGTGAAGAAGGCCCGCATAATCTCTGGAGTCCGACGGGAGGGGACGAACACATGAACGACCCGCAGAACCACGTATGCCCGGAGTGCGGCGCGCCTCGCACGGCCGACGGCAGCCCCTCCTGCGGGTGCACCCGGCGCGCCGCCGACGCCCTGCGCGACACCCGCACCGCGGAGGCCGCCGCCGCGGAGGACTTCGACCCCCTGCGGATCCGGCCCTATGTGGGGCTGGGGAACAGCGGCGGGACCGAGGGGACCACGGCGGGCGGGCCGGCGCGCGCGGGCGGTGCGGGGCCCGGCGCGGCGGACACCTCCGTACAGGCGGGTTCGGCGGGAACGCCGGCCGCCGCCTTCCAGGACGAGACGCAGCCGCTGCCGGCCGTGGACGCCACGACGGCTCCGCGCACCGGGGCACCGGCGGACGCCTCGCCCCTCTACGCACACACCGCGAACACCGCCGTGATACCCGCGGCGGACGGCACGGTGACCCCGCAGGGGATGGCGGCGGACCCGGCGGGCCACACCACCGACACCGCCCAAGTGACCGCCCCGGACGCCACGATGGCTCTGCGGACGGCGACGCCCACGGACATGCCCGGCCTCTCCACGGCCTCCGCCGCCGACGGCTACGACGGCTACGACGGCTACGACGGCTACGACGGCCAAGGAACGCCGCGCCGCTCCCGCCGGACCGCCCTGCTCGCCGCCACGGGTGCCGTCGTGGCGGTGGTGGCGGTCGGCGGTTTCGCGAGCGGGCTGTTCGCCTACAAGTCACCGACGCGGAACGACGCGGCACCCCAGGACGTACGGACCGGCATGGGGAACGCCCCGACGACCGAGGCCCCGCCGTCCCTCACCGCGAGCCCCACGGCCGCACACTCGACGTCCGCCCGCCCCTCTCCCTCGGACAGCGCGAGCGGCTCCCCCTCGGCCACGGCGACCAGCGCGTCCCCGAGCCCCTCCGACTCGGGCAGCCCCAGCCCGACCCCGACGAGGAGCTCCGCCACCGCGTCGCTCGCCCCCGCCCCGGACCAGGGAAGCAGCAGCAGCCCCGCCCCCGTCCTGCGCCGTGGCGACCACGGCGCTGAGGTCACCGAACTCCAGCTGCGCCTACGTCAGTTGAACCTCTACCTGGGTCCCGACGACGGCGACTACTCCGGCCGGGTCGAAAGCGCCGTTCGCACCTACCAGTTGGCGCGCGGTGTCACCGGCGACCCGTCGGGCGTCTACGGCGCGGCGACACGAGCGAAGCTGGAAGCGGAGACCTCCGAACCGTGACACCCACGCGAGACCGGCCAACGGGCTGACGGAGACGGTCGGTTGGCGAGCGGGCGGGTCTGGTCTGGTCTGGCTGGTCTGGTCGGACACCGAGCCGACGGCGAAAGCCGAGCCGACGAGGCGGCCGGGTCCGCACCCGCGTCGCTCATCCGGCGATGTGCAGCCGGATCTCCCCGCCGCCGGTGTTCTCCACCCGTATCTGCCGAAGATCTGGTACCACCACGTCCGCCCGGTGGTACCCGGCCTGCGGCCCGACGCCGACGACCCGCATCCCGGCCGCGCGTCCCGCCGCGATGCCCGCGCCGGAGTCCTCGAAGACGACACAGTCCGCGGGGGCGACGCCCAGCTCGGCGGCTCCCTTGAGGAAACCCTCGGGATCGGGCTTGCTCGCGCCGACGGACTCGGCGGTGACGCGGACCTCGGGCAGCGGCAGCCCCGCCGCGGCCATCCGCGCCGTGGAGAGCGCGACGTCGGCCGAGGTCACGAGCGCGTGCGGAACACCCTGGAGCGACGCCAGGAACTCCGGCGCTCCCGGCACGGCGACGACGCCGTCCAGGTCCGCGGTCTCCTCGGCGAGCATGCGCGCGTTCTCGGCGTGGTTCAGCTCCATGGGCCGGTTCGGGAGCAGCAGCGCCATCGACGCGTAGCCCTGCCGGCCGTGGACGACCTTCATCACCTCGTCCCCGTCCAGCCCGTGCCGGTCGGCCCAGCGCCGCCAGATCCGCTCGACGACGGCGTGCGAGTCGACGAGGGTGCCGTCCATGTCCAGCAGGAGGGCGCGGGCGGTGAGAACGGTCGTGGCCGTCATCGGCAGCTCCAAGACGCGGTAGAGGGGGCGAGAAGAATGCGCCGGGTGCGGTGCGTTCGGTGGATGCGAGGGGAGTGCTCGCACCGGCTCGGCCCCGGTGGGACGGGTCGGCCCCCGAAGGGACACCTCACCCCGGCGGGCACGGTCGGCCCGGACGGGACCTGGCGGCCCCGGAGGGACAAGGCGGCCCCGCCCGCCGGTCAGGGAGAACGGGCGGGAGCCACTTTGTTTCTCTACGGTACAAAACCCGGCCCGCTTCCCGCCACCGCCCCCGGAAACAGTTCACTCACAGTTCAGCTCCACCGGTTCCGCACCGGGGTCCGCCCGGGGCCCCGCAGCGCGGTCCCGCGTCGGTGTCAGGCAGCGAAGGCCTCGTAGAGGCTCCAGACCCCGAGCGCCACCATCAGCACCGCCGCGATCTGCGTGATCAGCCGCAGCGGCACCCGCTTCATCAGCGCCTTGCCGCCGACGATGCCCAGCCCGCCGACCGCCCACAGGGCGAGCACCGCGCCGAGGCCGACGGAGAGCGGGTCGTCGTAGCGGGCGGCGAGGTTGGCGGTCATGATCTGGGTCAGATCGCCGAACTCGGCGACCAGGATGAGCATGAAGCCGGTGCCCGCGACCTTCCAGAAGGACTGGTCGGCGGGTGTGCGGATCTCCTCCTCGCCCTCGTCCCCCTTGAAGAGGAGAACCGCGGCGCCGCCCAGGAAGAGCACACCGGTCAGCGCGTGCACGAGCTGCTGCGGGAGCAGGGTCAGGACACTGCCCGCGGCGACCGCGAGCACGACGTGCAGCAGGAAAGCGGCGGCGACGCCGGCGAAGACGTACGAGGCGCGGTAACGGGTGCCGAGGACGAGGCCGGCGAGCGCGGTCTTGTCGGGGAGCTCGGCGAGAAAGACGACGCCGAACACGAGCGCCGTGACGGTGATGCTGATCAAAATTCCTCAATCGGTCGGGGCTGCCCCACCGAGAGCGCGTGTACCAGCTGCGGACACCTCGGCACGGCAGCACACGCGGCTTGCCGTGTCCGGGGACACGGAGGGTGCACTGCTCTGCCGAAGGTCTCGCTGGCCGGTCCGCGCGTCCGTGAACGGACGGATCTGCCTCCGGGCGCCGGCTCAGACGAGCTGAGCAGTATGTCGACGGTCCGGCGAAGAGCTACTCCCCTTCTGCGCCGTCCATAGTACGCGAGCCCCGGACGGGCCCTCCCGTGAGGAAAGTCCCGCCGCGCCCCTTGTTGTGTCATGTGCACGTCACTAGCTTCTTACCGGACGCACACCTTCCCGCAACACGGCACCGCGAGCATTTCCCCGCTCGTACTCCAACACCCCCACACCACAAGGGAGTTCGTATGCCGAAGTTCTACGCGCGTCGACGGCTCAGCATACTCGCGGCACTCACCGGACTCATAGCCTGGATCGGGCTCCTCAACGGCCCGACCGCCTCCGCCGCGCTGCCCACCCCCGTCAGCGCCGCGACCGCCCGCACCTACCTCGCCTCGCTCTCCGTCGCGACCGAGAACCGCACCGGCTACGCGCGTGACCTGTTCCCCACCTGGATCACGATCAGCGGCACCTGCAACACCCGTGAGTACATCCTGAAGCGGGACGGCACGAACGTCGTCACCGACTCCGCCTGCGCCTCCACCAGCGGCAGCTGGTACTCGGTCTACGACGGCGCCACCTGGACCGCCGCCTCCGACGTGGACATCGACCACCTCGTCCCGCTCGCCGAGGCCTGGGACTCCGGCGCCGGCGCCTGGACCACCGCCCAGCGCCAGGCCTTCGCCAACGACGTGACCCGCCCGCAGCTCCTCGCCGTCACGGACAACGTCAACCAGTCCAAGGGCGACAAGGACCCGGCCGAGTGGATGCCCTCCCTCAGCTCCTACGCGTGCACCTACGTCCGCGCCTGGGTCCAGGTGAAGTACTACTACGGCCTCTCGGTCGACACCGCCGAAAAGACCAAGCTCAGCTCGGTCCTCAGCGGCTGCTGATCCCTCTCGGGGGAGCGGAGAACTGGCCACCGGCCTCCGTCGTTCCGTACGGTACGGAGCGACGGAGGAGGACGATCGACTTGGCCGGAATACGCCTGGGCCCACTGCTTCGCTACGTAGACGGCTCGTCCGCGACCGTGTGGATCGAGACGAGCCGCCCGTGCGCGGCCGAAGTGCGCTGCGCGGACGGCGCCCGCGGCACCGCCCGCACCTTCCAGATCGCGGGCCACCACTACGCCGTGGTACCGGTGGAGGGACTCACGCCCGGCACCTCGTCGCCGTACGAGGTGTTCCTGGACGGCGCCCACGAGTGGCCGCCGCCCGAATCGCCGTTCCCACCCCCGGTGATCCGCACCCCCGACGCCGACGGAACCATCCGGGTCGCCTTCGGCTCCTGCCGCTGGGCCGCGCCGCCCGCCGACGCCCAGGACCCGGTCGGGCCCGACGCCCTGGACTCGATGGCCGCCCGCCTCGCCGGCGCCCCGGAGGCCGAACGGCCGGACGTACTCCTCCTGTTGGGCGACCAGGTGTACGCCGACGAGGTCTCCGACGACACCCGCCGCTGGCTGGCCTCCCGCCGCGACCTGAGCGAACCGCCGGGCGCCGGAGTCTCCGACTACGAGGAGTACACCCACCTCTACTACGAGTCGTGGCTCGACCCCGAGATCCGCTGGCTGCTGTCGACCGTGCCGAGCTGCATGATCTTCGACGACCACGACGTCATCGACGACTGGAACACCAGCGCCGCCTGGCTGGCGGACATCCGGACCACACCGTGGTGGCGCGAGCGGCTGCTGAGCGGCCTGATGTCGTACTGGGTGTACCAGCACCTCGGGAACCTCAACCCCGCCGAACTCGCCGCGGACCCGCTCTACGCCCGGGTCCGCGCACACCCCGACGGCACCGACGAACTGCGCGCCTTCGCCGCCGGGGCCGACGCCGACCCGGCCTCCGTCCGCTGGAGCTACCGGCGCGACTTCGGCCGCGTACGGCTGCTGATGGTGGACAGCAGGGCCGCGCGCGTGCTCGACGAGGACCGGCGCGCGATGATCGACCCCGGCGAGGCGGAGTGGCTGCGCACCGAGGCCCTCACCGACCGCGACTGCTACGACCATCTGCTGCTCGGCACCTCCCTGCCCTGGCTGCTGCCGCACCTGGTGCACGACGCCGAGGAGTGGGACGCGGCCCTGTGCCGGGGCGAGCGGGGCCCGCGCTGGGCCCGCTTCGGCGAACGCCTGCGCAGAGCAGCCGACCTGGAGCACTGGGCGGCCTTCCCCGACTCCTTCGAGGAACTGGCGGGACTGATCGCCGAGACCGGCACCGGCCCGCAGGCACCGGCCACCGTGCTCGTGCTCTCCGGCGACGTGCACCACGCGTACGCGGCCGAGGCGACCTGGCCGGCCGGCCGCGCGCCGGACGCGCGGGTGCTCCAGCTGACCTGCTCGCCGGTCCACAACTCCATACCCGCCTACATGCGGCACGGGTTCCGCCTCGGGTGGAGCGCGGCGGGCCGGGCACTGGGCCGCCGGCTCACCCGGCACGGCCGCTGCGCACCGACATCCGTCAAGTGGCGCAGAACGGGCGGCCCTTGGTTCGGCAACCAGATCATGACCCTTACGCTGCGCGGGCGTTCGGCCCGGCTGCGGCTGGAACGGGCACAGCCCGACGGGACGCTGACGACCGTGCGGGAGTCCACCCTGACCGAACCGTGAGCGGCAGGCGCGGCGGGCCCTTCCGGCCGGGGTGCCCTCCCGTGCGCGGGCGCGGGAGGGCACCCGGCGCGTTCAGGTGCGGCCGGCCGCCCAGCCGAAGGGCACCGTGAAGCACGCCGAACGCGCTCCCTTGGTACCCGGCATGTCATGGATCACCACGGAGGACGCCTCGCCCCGGCGGAAGCCCCAGCCGTGCCGGGCGCTCGCCCCGCCGGAACCGTGCCCGTCGGCGGTGAAGTCCAGCCAGACCTCGTTGGCGGCGGTGACGTCGGCCGGGTTCTTCGACGGCCGGTGCTGGTAGTGCGGACCGGCCGCCGCCGGATCGGCGCCGCACGGCTTCTGGTGCACATGGACGCCGTACGCGTGCCCGGGGCGCAGCCCGCGCACCCGCAGCTCCACGGTGGTCGCCCCGCCCGCCCCGGTGTGCTGGCTCACCTGGACCCACGCGCCGGCCGGAACCAGATCCATGTCGTACGTCACCGCGGCCGACGGCACGAACGCGGAGGGCGGCGCGAAGCGCCCGTCCGTCCGCATCCAGTAGCCGTCCGGGGCGGCACCGCCGCCGGAGCCGGCCGCGCCGCCCGCCAGCAGGGCCGCCACGACCGCGCCCACACCTGTCACTGCCACCATGTTGGACACCGTTCCTCACGTCTCGACACCGGGGCCGCCTTCGCTTCCCCCTCCGTTGCTACGGGACATGCGCGCGGGCCGCTCCCCGGGACGGGGCAGCCGGGTGAACCCGCCGCGCGCGACCCACGAACCCCCCGTGAACCACCGGCCACAGCCCGGGCGTACGCTGTACGGCTGTCATGGGGGAGTAAACGGGGGATCGTGTGTTCGAGAGTGTGGGGTCGCTGACCGGCAGTCCATGGATCTACGCCATGGTCGCCCTGTCGGTGCTCCTCGACGTGTTCCTGCCGGTGCTGCCGAGCGGAGTCCTGGTCATCGCGGCCGCCACGGCGGCCGCCGCCGGGTCGGGTGCCGCGTCCGGCGCGGTACCGCACGAGGTCCCGGACATCCTGGCGCTGATCCTCTCCGCCGCCACCGCCTCCCTCCTCGGCGACCTGGTCGCCTACCGCCTGGCCTGGCGCGGCGGCGCACGCCTGGACCGCGCCATCTCCCGTTCCCGGCGCCTCACCGACGCACAGGAACGTCTCGGCGTGGCGCTGGCCCGCGGGGGCGGCGCGCTGGTCATCCTGGCCCGCTTCGCCCCGGCCGGCCGCTCGCTGGTCTCCCTCGGCGCGGGCGCCGCCCACCGCCGCGCCCGCGACTTCCTCCCCTGGTCCGCCCTCGCGGGCCTCTCCTGGGCCGTCTACAGCGTCGCCCTCGGCTACTTCGGCGCCCAGTGGCTCGGCGCGACCTGGCTGGCGACGGGGGTGTCCTTCCTGGCGCTGTTCGGGGCGGGAGCGGGAGCGGCGTACCTGATGCGGAGGGAACCCGAGCCGGCGGAGGCGGCGGCTGCGGGTTAGAGGCCGCCGCGCCGCGCCCGGCGGGGCAGCGGTCCCGTCAGGCCGGGGTGCGGTGAGGAGTCCGGCCCCGCACCTCCAGACCGGCCAGCAGCTCGGCCGTGGCGTCGGCGATCAGGTCCACGGCGTGGTCGAAGACCTCACGGTTGTGGGCGGCGGGCTCCCGGAAGCCGGAGACCTTCCGCACGAACTGGAGCGCGGCGGCGCGGATCTCCTCCTCGGTCGGCTCGTCGGGCAGTGCGGGCGGTCGAAGGGTCTTGATACTGCGGCACATATGTCCAGTCTCCTGCCGTCGAGGACATACCGTCGACCGTTCCGCCGGAGCAGCCGGAAGTCCCCGTAAGGAACTCGCGACTCAAAATCGAACAGGCGTACCATTGCGGGGTGGCTACGACCTACGACTTCCCGAGTGACCTCCTCGCCGGTCAGGAGGAGCTGCATCAGGTCCGGGCGGAGCTGTCGGCCCTGCTGAAGCGGCTTCCCTGGTCGGTCGAGCCGCTCGACGGCTTCAGCGACACCGGCGGCTGGCGCAAGGTGGAACGCCCCGCCTCCCCCGGCTGGACGGCCGACGAACAGGCCGAGGTCGAGAAGCTCCGCCGGCGCGAACACGAACTCGCGGTCTTCGTCACCGGCCACCGCTTCTGGGCAGAGGTCACGGCGCCTGAACGGGTGGACGCGCGCACGGAGTTGAAGCACGCCGAGCCGCGCGACGCGACCTGATCGGCAGCGGAAAAGGACGAAGGCCCGGGCCACCGGTTTCACACCGGCTGACCTGGGCCTCGTTCGTGTCCTGGAACTGGTGGGCGCGGACGGTTTCGAACCGCCGACATTCGCCTTGTAAGGGCGACGCTCTACCCCTGAGCTACGCGCCCAGGACGAGTCGACAGCCTACATCGCCCGGGGCGGGTCCCCGCACATCCGCACCGGCCGGGGGGTTATCCCCACCCCGGGTCCGGGAGGGCGCCGGATGCCGCGGGCGGGCGGAAGTCCCTACGGTTCACAGGAGTCGTAGCGGCTCGTACGGGGCCGTAGCGGGTCGTCGTCCGGTTCTGGGGGAGATCATCGTGGGTCGTCACAGCGTGGCCGTCCGTTCCGTCGCCGTGGCCGGGGGCGTGGTGGCGCTGCTCGCCGGGGTCACCGCGTGCGGGGCCTCCGCCGGGGACGACAAGCATCCCGATCAGCGGTCGTTCGCCCTGCACGGGCGGACGCTGACCGTGGACTCCGACGACTCCGCGCTGGAGATCGTCTCGGCCCCGGCGAACCCCGCGGGAAAGGTCGAGGTCACCCGGTGGTGGCAGGGGTCGGTGACGTTCGGGAAGGGCCCCGCGGTGACCTGGGCGATGAAGGACGACCGGCTGGTGCTGCGGATGAAGTGCTCCGGGATCGTCGCCGACTGTTCCGCCAGGCACCGGATCGAGGTTCCGCGCGGGATCGCCGTGAAGGTGGAGAGCCGGGACGGGAGTGTGCGGGCGCGGGGGTTCCGGGACGCGCTCACCGTGCGCACCGGTGACGGGAGTGTGCACGTCACCGACTCCAGCGGGCCGTTGCGGCTGCGCAGCGGGGACGGATCCGTGCGGGCGGAGGTCTCCTCGCGCCGGGTGAGCGCCACCACGAGGGACGGCTCCGTGCGGCTCGAACTCGGCGCCGTGCCCGACCTGGTGGAGTCGCGCAGCGGGGACGGGTCCGTCACGATCGGGCTGCCCCGGTCCGCCGCGTACCGGGTGACGACCACGACCGGCGACGGCTCGGCGCGGATCTCGGTGCCCCGCGACGCGTCCAGCGCCCATGTGGTGACGGCGCACACGGGCGACGGCGGAATCACCGTACGAACGGCGAACTGACCGGGCCGTGTGTTCGTCCTTCACGGGTGGGAGAATGACACCACGCAGGGCGGACACCAGCACGGGAGAGGGATGTGACGGCGACACCTACGCAGCCGTACGCGCCGTTCACCGGGGCCCGGCGCGGCTCCGCCGCCGTCCGTGCCGCGGTCGACACGGTCACCCTGGCGGGACTGCCGCTGCTGCTCGCCCTCGCGCTGCCCGCCGCGTTCGCGGGCGGCGGCACCCGGCGCTGGTTCGGCGGGCGCGCGGAGAGCCAGCGGGCCGAGGCCCAGGCGGCGAAGGACGCCGCCGCCGCCGCGTTCTACGAACTGGACACCGCCCAGCGCGACCTGCGGATCTCGATCGAGACGATCACGGCGGTCGACGACTCCCCCGCCGCCCGGCGCGCGGTCACCGACTTCGAGGCGCTGGGCCGGCGTATCGACGAGGCGAGCAACCAGTACATCAACGCCATCGACGCCCACGATCTGGACCGGGACGATCTGGAGGCCGCCGCCGCCCATCGCGCCCGTACCGAACTGACCGCCGCCAAGGACCAGTTGGGCCGGGTCAAGCAGGAACTGGACCGGTTCGAGAGCGGACTCGGCCCGCTGCTCGGCAAGGCCGAGACCCAGCTCGCCCGGCTGGCCCCCGCCGTCGAGCGGGCCCGGCAGGCGCTGCTCGCCGCGAGCAACGCCCTTGACGCCGTGCGGAGTTCGGGGCTGACCGCGGACGACCTCGCCGCCCGGCTCGCCGCGCTCGCGCCGGAGCTGACCAAACTGAACCAGGGCGCCGGACAGCACGGCGTACCGCAGACGCTGGAGCGGGCCGCGCAGGTGGCCCGGGAGGCTGAGGCGATCCGGGCCGAGGCCGAGCGGCTGCCGGAGCGGGCCGCCGAGATCGACCACCGGCTGGTGTCGCTGCGCACCCGCGCCCAGGCCCTCACCACGCGCGCCGGGCAGGTGGACCCGGTGCTGAGCGAACTGCGGCGGCGGTTCTCGGCCGCGTGCTGGCAGGACCTCCAGCACGTGCCCGAGCAGGCCGGGCAGAACGTGGGACAGGCCGAGCTGAAGCTGAAGGAGGCGCGGGCCGCGCGGGACGCGCAGCGCTGGCCGGACGCGACGGCGCTGCTCTCGACCGCGCGGGCGCTGCTGAACACGACCGACGAGGCCGTGTCGGCCGCCGGGGACCGGCTGCGGCGGCTGAACGCCGTACAGAAGGACCCGCAGCAGGAGACCGACCGCACCCGGTTCGCGATCCGGGACGCCCAGCGGCTGGCGATGACCGGCCGCAGCACCCCCGACCCGCGCCACGCCCGCCCCTTGGACGAGGCCGTCGCCCGCCTGGACCGGGCGGTCGCCTCACTGGAGGGGCGCCACCCCGACTACTGGCACTTCCTCACCGAGACGGAGGCGGTGCGGCAGACCGCCGCCGGCGTCGTCACCCGCATCCGCGAGGAACGCGGCACCGGGCACTGAGGGCCCCGCGCGGTCCCGCCGCCGACCGCCGTCTCCGGAACCGGGACGGTAGCCGCGGCTCGGCCCGGCGACGGGACCAGGACGGGTGCGGGGGCGGGGCATGCGGCAGGGACAGGGACCAGGCCCTAGTCGTGGATCGCCGACCAGGCGCTGTCCCCGGCGCGTACCACGGTGGTGGTGGACGTGTCCGACGTGCCCGCCGACGGGGCTGTCAGGGAAGCGACTTGGGGCAGAACCGACAGCAGTACGGCGGAGAGGGCCACCGCCGCCACGGTCAGGCGGCGGTGGATCGACTTCCTGGGACTCACGGCATTCTCCTCGACCCGGGGTGATCGGTCCCCGAGGGGAAGATCTTTACATGTTCTCCCCAAACAAGGGGAGTCCGGGGAGGGACCGGGAACACTTCACGCCACGGCGGGGATCACTTCACCACCGTCGACCAGTCCGGTGACTGCCCGGGATCAAGGCTGCGCAGCCGCTCCAGGGTCTGCGGGGTCTGTACGTCCATCCAGGCGGCCAACTCCTTGAAGGAGACGCACTTGACGCCCTTCTTGGTGCAGATCTTGGGGACGATCTGGTCGATGGCCTTCATGTAGATGCTGCCGTTCCAGTTCTCGAAGTGGTTCCCGATGAACAGCGGCGCCCGGCTGCCGTAGTAGACCCGGTTGAAACCGGCCATGTAGGAGTCGACCGTCTCCTGCTCCCAGGCGGCGAACTTCGCCGCGTCGCCCTGGGTCTCGCCGTCGGACTGGTTGTAGAGGAAGTTGAAGTCCATCGACAGGCCCTGGTACTTGCCGCCCTCGTACGGCAGCAGTTCCAGCGGGAAGTCCCACAGGCCGTTCTTCTTGGTGGGCCATATCTGGAAGTCGCCCGCGGAACTGGCGTCGTACGTCCAGCCGTAGCCCTTCAGGGCCTTCAGCAGGTTGGCCTGACCCTCCAGGCAGGGGGCGCGACCACCCACGACCTCCTTCTTGAAGTCGAAGGGGAGCGGGGCGATGTCCTTGTAGCCGGTGTTGGTCTTCCAGTTCTCGACGAACGAGAAGAACTGGTCGATCTCGCTCTTCCACTGCTCCACACTCCAGTCGCCGCCGCCCTTGGCGCCGCAGAAGTGGCCGTTGAAGTGGGTGCCGATCTCGTTGCCCTGGTCGTACGCCTCGCGCAGCTGCTCCAGGGTGTCGCGTATGTGCTGGTCGGTGGGGAAGTCGATGGCCGCGGAGCCCACCGGGTGCAGCGGCGGGTGGTAGAGGTCCCTCTTGCTCTTGGGCAGCAGATAGATGCCCGTGAGGAAGAACGTCATGTGGGCGTTGTACTCCTTGGCCATCTCCCGGTAGTGCGAGAAGAGTTTGTCGTCGCCCTGGAGCGCGCCGTCCCAGGAGAAGACGACGAACTGGGGCGGTTTCTCACCCGGTTTGAGCGGTACGGCCTTCAACTCGCCCTTCTGCGGCCCGGTGTACGACGTGGACCCGTCCCCGAGCACCCGCGTCTTGCCGTCCCACACCGGGTCCTTGCTGGACTTGGCCGAGTTGCCCTTGCCGGAGGAGGCCGCCGGCGCGGTGTCGTCCGTGCGCGTCAGGACCAGGTATCCGGTGACCAGCGAGGCCACCGCCAGGAAGACCGCCAGGGTGAGGAATCCCGGCCGGGCGGCGCGGCGCGGTGCTCGTGCGCGGTGCCGGCGGCCGGATGGCGCCTTCGTTCCAGGCTTCATGTGCGGCTCATTCTTCGAAGGGGCGGGGGCGGCGCGGCGGTCAGCCGAGGGGGCTCATGGCACTCGACCAGATGCCGTAGGGGACGTCGGCGGTCGCGCCGGCGAGGCCCTCCAGGGGAAGCGGTTCCAGGCTCTTGGACAGATCGATGCGGTAGACGACGATCGCGGTGGACACCTGCTTGTCCGTCCCGACGTACCAGGCGGCGGTGTCACCCTCGGTGGTGCCGACCTTGCCCGCGACGTCCGCGGCGGCGGGAGCGGCGGTCGGGTGCGCGCTGTCGAAGGAGTCGGTGAGCGCCTCGCTGACCTCGCGGGCGGTCACGGTGCTCACCGCCCGGTTCGGCGCGGGCCGGTCCAGTGCGACCCCGGAACCGTTGCGGGTGATCCGGCGCACCGAGTACGGCTCGGTGTGCACGCCCTTGGCGGCGAACGTCGTGTAGGCGCTCGCCATGCGCAGCGCGCTGGGTGTGGCGCTGCCCATGGACATGTCGGGCACCTGCGGCCCGAAGCTGGAGGAGAGGATCCCGGCCGCCTCGGCGGTCCTGCGCACCGTGGGCAGGCCGGTGTCCATGCCGAGTTGCATGAACGGGGTGTTCACGGACTCGGCGAGCGCCTTGCGCAGCGTGATCTGGCCGTAGGACTTGCCGTCGTCGTTGTGTGCGGCGACCTTCTTCCCGCTGCGGTCCCAGTAGGGGCCCTCGGGCGTGGTCACCGGCACGCCGTCGTCCCCGTCGTAGAGCGTGTCCGGGGTGACCGGTTCCGGCGGTCCGCCCCTGCTCTTGGTCACGCCGTGTTCGAGACCGGCGGCGTAGACGAAGGGGAGGAACGCGGTGCCCGCGGGGACGGTGCTCGCGTTGGACTCGTTGTACCCCTGGGTGCGGTGGTCGGGGCCGCCGTAGAGGGCGAGGATACGGCCGTCGGAGGCGACCGAGGAGGCTCCGTAGTGGGCCGACTTCGCCTTGGCCGGACTGGCGGCGAGGGCCTTCTTGCGGGCCTTGGTCACGGCGTCGGTCAGCGCGGCCTCCCGGGTGCGGTCGAAGGTCGTGTAGATCTGGTAGCCGCCGAGGTCGAACTGCTTGTCCGTGATGTGCGCGGTCTTCTTCGCGTACTGGGCGGCCAGCTCCACCAGATAGTCGCTCTGCTTTCCGGTGTCGTAGGTCTTCGATTGCTTCAGCGGCTCGGGGAAGGTCTTGTACTTGGCGCGCTCGGCCGCCGACAGCTTGCCGGTCTTCACCATCCGGTCGAGGATCCAGGACCAACGGGCCACCGCCCGCGCGTGGTTGGCCTTGCTGATAGCCGGGTCGTAGAGGCCGGCGCCCTTGAGGAGCGAGGCGAGGAAGGCGCCCTCGCTGGCGTTGAGCTGGCTGACGTCCTTGCCGTAGTAGGCCTGCGAGGCGCGCTGGAGGCCGTAGGTGCCGCGACCGAACCAGCTGGTGTTGAGGTACCCCTCCAGGATCTTGTCCTTGCTCATCCGGTTGTCGAGCTTGAGGGAGATCATCGCCTCGGTGAACTTGCGGCTCACCGTCTGGTTCTGCGTCAGGTAGACGTTCTTCACGTACTGCTGGGTGATGGTGGAGCCCCCCTCCGTGACACCCTTGCCGACCGTGCTGTACAGGGCGCGGGTGATGCCCCGCACGGAGACTCCGGGGTCGGTGTAGAAGCTCTCGTTCTCCGCCGCGAGCACCGCCCAGCGGACGTTCTGGGGTATGTCCTTCAGCGGCATCGCCTGGCGCTGCACCCAGCCCGTACGGGCCATGGGGGTCCCGTCGGACCAGAAGTAGACGTTGTCCTGCTGGGTGGCGTACGAGTTCAGGTTGCTCGGTATGTCCGTGGCCGCGTAGGCGACGACCAGGAACAGCCCGGTCAGGCCGATCGCCGTCAGCCAGGCGCCCAGCCACTGCCGCCAGGAGGGTATCCAGCGGCGCCAGTCGTCCCGGCCCGGGCGGGGGTAGTGCGGGCGCAGCCTGCGGGCGTAGGGGGCGAGGCGGCGGGCGAGGGGGGTCAGCCGTTCGACGAGCACGGCGAGCCGGGGGCCCACGACGGCGGCTATCCGTCCCCACGCCGTGGGCCTCGGTAGCGCGCGACGCATCGCGGAGCGAGTGATTTTCGCCACATCGGCCGGCTTGACCATGCGTATCTGCATGGTTTCGTCCGGCCTCGGGGGCATATCGTCCCGCGAAGGCAGCTCCGCCGACGCGGACGCGGCGGACGACGCGGCGGCGCTGCCGGGCTTGAGCGACGGGTCGGCGCGCAGCGACTCGACGTTCAGCTTCATCGTCGCGTCCGCCGGCGGGGGCGGACCGTCGGCGCCGGCCCTCGGTGTCCGGGCGGCCTTGGCCGGAGGGCTGCCCTTGGCCGAGGAGGTACCCCTGGTCGGGAGGTTGCTCCTGGCCGGAGGGGCGCCCGTGGTCGGCGGGTTGCCCGTGGCCGGGTTCGTCGAAGGGGTGCCGTCCACCGCGGAGTCGCCCTTGGTCGGGGGCTTCTCGCGGCCGGCCGACGGCTCCCGCCGTCCGGCCGGCGGGTCGGGGTTGAGCAGCGGATCGGCGCGCAGGGCCTCGACGTTGAGCCGCATCGTGGCGTCGGCCGGCGGTGGCGGGTCCGCCTGCCGGGCCTCCTCGGGCGGTACGCCGTCCTCGGCGCCCCGGCGCCGGGGTCGTTTCGGCTCCGCGCGGCGGCCATGCGCCCCGCGGTCACCGTCCTGGGCGTCCCCCCCTTGCCCTGCCTCGGTCACGTCCGCTTCTCCCTCCGCACTCGGTGGTGCTCGCGCGGGTAGATGCAGCGGCCGACAGAGCGGCTGCGAGCCCCCCTGTTTCCCCCGGCCTTACGGCCTCCTCGCGGCCTTCACAAATTACCAGCGATCTTTTCAATTTGTTCGATCACGAATCAGTCAGAAATGGGTCGATGTGATGCACGCAACTCGCCAGCACGGTCGCGCCCGTTAATCTGAACACATGCCACGCTATGACTTCCGCTGCCGTACCTGCGGCGCCACTTTCGAACTGAGCCGCCCGATGGCGGAGTCCGCAGCGCCCGCGACCTGCCCGTCCGGGCACGACGACACCGTGAAACTGCTGTCCACGGTAGCCGTCGGCGGTTCGGCGCAGGCCCCGGCCCCCGGGCCCAACGCGGGCGGCGGGGGCGGTGGCTGCTGCGGGGGCGGCTGCTGCTCCTGACCCTCCGCGGAGTGCGAATTTCTCAGGAAGTCTTCAACTTCCGTGCCCTGTCGCGGCCGGGCGGGCCGCCCCAAGGAACTCCCGCAGGATGCGCTCCCCGGCCAGCACCCCGCCCTCGGTGAGCGCGCCGACCGTGGGCGCCGTCCAGCCGCACTCGGCGAGCTCGCCGTGGCCCGGCCGCCAGCCCCGGTCGGCCGCGAGCAGCAGATCGGCGTCGAGCAGCGAGTCACCGGCGGCGAGGGTCAGTTCGGCACCGGTGCGCCGGGCGACCTCGCGCACGGCCGCGCCCTTGGTGAGCGGCTTCGGTACGGCGTAGATCTTGCGGCCCTGGAGCGACACCGTCCAGCCGCGCTCCTCCGCCCACACCGCGAACTCCTTCACCCAGTCCTCGGGGAGCAGCTCGCGCTCCACGACGAGATAGACGAAGAGGTCCTCGGCGACGCGGTGCTTGCGCACCCAGGCCGGGTCGGCGGAACCCTCCAGGTGGTCGCGCACCTCGGCGAGCGGCGCGCACTCGGCGGCCAGCCGGCCGGTCACCGTGGCGTGCCAGTCCAGGTCGGAGACGCCGTCCACCAGCAGATGGCCGCCGTTGGCGCAGATCGCGTAGACCGGCTCGGGGCCCGGCAGGCTGATCCGCTGGTACTGCTTGCGGGTACGGGTCGTGGTGGGCACGAACACCGCCGCGCCGCCGAGTTCGGTGAGGAGTCCGGCCGCGGTCTCCGTCATGAAGGAGAGCGGTCTGCTCTCGTGCACCTCGACGCAGAGCAGCCGGGGCGCCCGCGCGTCCGGCATGGTCAGCGCGAGGGAGGCGGCCGAGTAGATGAGCGTACGGTCGAGATCGCTCGCGACGAGGACCGGCATCAGACCGCCACCGTCCGGCCGTCGGCGCCGGTGGCCCCGCGCGTGTACTGAGGGTGGATCAACCCGACGCAGGTGTACGGCAGTTCGGCGACCTCCTCGACGGGCACCCCGCGCTGAGCGGCGAGCAGCCGGACGTGGTCGAGGTCGGCGCCCGCGCCGGCCCGGGCGAGGATCTTCCACGGCACACGGCGCAGCAGCACCCGGGTGGTCTCGCCGACCCCGGGCTTCACCAGGTTCACGTCGTGGATGCCGTACTCCTCGCTGATCCGCTCAACCGCCGCCCAGCCCTGCCAGGTCGGCCTGCGGTCGGCGGAGAGCAGCTCCTTGGCGCGGGCGGCGACGGCGTCGGAGACCTCGGGAAAACGGGCGGCGACCGCGTCCAGGAAATCCACCGAGACATCGGCGCCGGCGAGTTCGCGGTAGAACTTGGCGCCGTGGAAATCATCCGGGCCGACAAGGTCGGAACGGAGTACGGTACGCGAAATCAGCCCGGACACCGTCGAGTTGAGGCAAGCGGACGGAATGAGGAAATCCTCCCGGGTACCGTACGTGCGTACGCAGGAACCCGGATCGGCGAGTACCGCGATCTCCGGATCGAAGCCGGTGATGCCGTCGGATTCCTCGAACTCCTTTATGGCGTCGGCTAGTTCGCGGGTGATGGCACCCTTGCCGGTCCAGCCGTCGACGAACACGACGTCGGCCGGGTCGTGATGGGCGGCCAGCCAGCGCAGCGCGTTGGCGTCGATGCCCCGGCCGCGCACGATCGACACGGCGTAGTGCGGAAGGTCGAGACCGTGCCGGTGCTGGGCCCAGCGGCGCATCAGGACGCCCACGGGGGTGCCGGCCCGGGCGAGCGAGACGAGGACCGGGCGGGGACGCTCGGCGAGGACGATTTCGGTGACCGCCCCGACGGCCAGCGCGATCCGCGCGGCGGAGCCGGCCAGCGCGGTGTGGAACAGCTCCTGGTACCGCTCGCTCGGCTGGTACTCGACCGGCAGCGACTCCGCGTAGTGCGCCCCGCCACTCTGGATCGCCTCCTCCCGCTCCTCGGTCGGCGCCTCCAGCGTGACGTCCGAGAGGTCCTGGAGCAGCCAGCCGACCTCCTCGGGGGCGTACGAGGAGAAGGCGGGGCCGCGGAGGGGCTCGGGCAGCATGGCGGGCCTTTCGGGTACGGGCGGGGGCTCGGGTGCGTAGCTGGGCACGACCGCCAGCAGCACGTGCGGGGTGTGCGCGGCGAGCCGGGCCAACAGGCCGTCGGGGGCGTGCAGTTCGGGGGTGTCCGCACGGGAGTCGACGATCGCGACGACGGCGTCGAAGCCGGCGCCGGCCACGTTGTAGGCGTATCGCTCGCCGGGTCCGTCGGCCGGGGCGTCGTGGGCGGGGAAGACGAGCCGGCTGCGTATCGCGTAGCCGGGGTCGTCCACCGCGAGGACGGGCGAACGGGTCGTGGTGGAGTACCGCACCTCGGCCCCGACCACCTGCTCCAGCTCCCGCGCCACCCGCAGCGGCGCGTACATCAGCTCCTCGAAGCCGAGCACCAGCACGCGTCCGGCGTCACCGGGCAGCGCCTCCGCGAGCCGCGCGGCGAGGGCGGGCAGCGCGCCCTCCAGCCGCGCCCGGTGCGCGGGGGTGAACCCGTGCCGCCCGCCGTCGGGGAGCCCACGCGGCCAGCACAGCTCGACACGGGTCACGCGGCCGGGGGCGGGGGCCGAGGCGGGGGCGGGTTGGCTCCCCGCCGCCTGCTCGTACCGGGCGACCAGCTCCTGGCCCTTGCGCAGTACGTCCGCCGGGAGCCGCACCGTGCCGGAGGCGGCGGCGATCAGATCCACCCGGGCGCCGATCTCCGCGGCGAACGCGTCGAGGCGTCCGGCGTCCGCCGCCGAGCGCATGTCGACCAGGGCGACCACGACGTAGCGGTCCCGGGGATAGCGTTCGTGCAGGTCGCGGATGGTGTTCAGGATCGTGTTGCCGGTGGAGAACTCGTCGTCGACCAGGACCAGCGGGCCGCTTGTGGCCAGCAGGGCGGGGTCCTCGGGGAGCAGCAGGTGGGACGTGGCGTGCGAGTGGGACTCCTCGAAGCCGCCCGCGCGGGCCACCCCGGCGACCGGGCGGCGGGTGGAGTGCAGACAGGTCGCCAGGGCGACGCCGTCCGCGACGGAGTGGCCGAGGCCGGTGGCGGTCTCCGCGTAGCCGAGGACGACCGCGCGGCGGGCCTCGTCGTCGCCGAGCAGCTCGCGCACGCGCCGGCCCAGCGCGAATCCGTGGCCGTAGACGACGGACGGCGACTGCGGCACGTGCTTGCCGAGCACGTTCGACACGAGCAGATGGGCCCGCTTGGGGTTGCGGCGCAGCGCCAGCCCCAGCAGACCGGTCAGCCCGGCGTCGCCGACCAGCTCGACACCGAGCCGCTCGGCGACCCAACTGCCGCTCCAGACACCGTTGTTCACTGCCTTGTTCATACGTCCCTTGCGGTTCAGCCGGGTATCCCGGCGGCGAGCAGCTCCACGAAGCCGACGTCCTCGCGTGCGACCCCGAAGAGCTCGGCGCGCAGCAGGGTCCGCTCGGCCCAGGCGCGGTGCGGCTTCACCTCGTTCATCTTGTTGGTGTACGCCGAGCGCAGCACGCCCCCGCCGAGCAGCTCCGGCCGCAGGATGTCCTGCGCGTCGCTGTACTCCTCGTGGCTGACCACGGAGAGCGCGTGCACGGGCAGCACGTGCGAGGGGTGGATGCAGGTCTTGCCCATGAGCCCGTTGGCCTGGTCGAGGGCGATCTCGCGCAGCAGCCCGTCCATGGCGTGCTCGATCAGCGCCTCGCGCAGCTCCTCGGCCTTGCCCTCCAGGAAGGGGCTGCGGCGCAGCTGCGGCTTGAACATGCGCTCCTGGACCCGGAAGTACTCCCACACCGGTCCGGTCACGGTGAAGCCGGTGCCGTCGGCGCGGCCCAGCATGTTCACCACGTCGGCGATCACGGAGGCGACGATCTGGACGTCGTAGGCGGTCATGTCGGAGGCGCGGCGCAGCCCGTACGACGAACAGAAGTCGGTCACGCCGAGGCGCAGGGCGAGGACGCGGTCGCGGTACTTGACGACCGCGCGGGAGATGCCCTCCAGGGTCTCCACCCGCGACTCGCGGTACAGCAGCTCGGGCGACTCCAGGACCGGCATACCGAAGAGGCGCCGGCCGCTCGCCGCCTCGGCGTCCGCGAGGGCCTCCAGGAAGGGCATCCCGCGCTCTTCGGTGAACTTGGGCATCACGAACCCGGAGAGCAGCCGTACGGCCGGGCCGAGCCGCCGTACGAGGTCGGGGATCTGCTCGGGCACCCGGACCCGGACGAAGAGCAGCGGAAGGTCGGCGTCCGGGCGGCCGGCCAGCTCGGTGAACTGACGGACCAGGTTCTCCTCGGCGGCCGGGACGTCCTCGTCACTGATCGAGTCCTCGAGACAGAGCACCATCGAGACGACACCGCGCCCCGCCTGCTTGACGATGTCGTCGGCGAGCCCGGGCCGGGTGGCCGGGCTGTACAGGGTGGCGCCCAGGCCGGCGGCGAGCAGCCGGGCCGGGGAGTCCGCGTCGAACTCGCACGGCTCCTGGTAGAAGAGACGCGCGCGTACCGTAGGGGCAATCTGCCCGAAATGCTGCATAAAGCTCCCCCATGGTGACGTAGTGGCTGGTGAGGTGTGGACAGGTGGCCGGTAATAGTACGTAGGTATTCATGTCCTCAGTTCCCGTAGGGCATGAATTTCAGGTAACTCGGCCATGTCGACGACCCGTGGCCCCGCATTGTCGTGACCAGGACCGAGAGGGCAGGATGACCGCATGACGCACGCGATGCTGAAGGGGTCGAACGTTCCGGTCGAAGCGACGACGGTACGCGCCGTGCTGCGCTGGACGCCCGGGCAGGGGGGCCCGGACGTGGATGTCTCGGCTCTCCTCCTCGGCCCGGACGGCCGGGTCCGCTCCGACGAGGACTTCGTCTTCTACAACCAGCCCCGGCACCCCTCCGGGAAGGTCTGGCGGCTCGGGAAGAAGCGTGTCGCGGAGGGCCCCACCGACACGATCCAGACAGATCTCGCCGGTGTCGAGCCCGAGGTCGGGCGAATTCTCATCGTCGCATCGGCGGAGGACGTTCCCTTCAAGCTTGTCACCGGCCTGCGCATCCTGCTGTACGACGCCGCGGCCACCGGCGCCGAACCGCTGGCCTACTTCGACATCAAGCCGGAGACCGGCGAGGAGACCGCGCTGATCTGCGGCGAGGTGTACCGGCGGGGCGAGGGCTGGAAGTTCCGCGCCCTCGGCGAGGGCTACTCCAACGGCCTGCGGGGCCTCGCCACCGACTTCGGCATCACGGTCGAGGAGTCGGAGGGCGCGCCCGAGACCGGCCGCCCGCTCCCGCCCGAGCAGCCGACGACGGTCCCCGCACAGCCAGCGTACGGCTACCCGCAGGAGCCGGCGCCCCAGTCTGCCTACGGCTACCCGCAGCCGTCCGCCCACCCCGACTACGGCTATCCCCAGCCGCGGACGGCCGCCCCGGTCCCGCCGGTGCCCGCCGGCACGTACGGCTATCCGCAACCGGTGCCCTCGACCACGGCGTCCGACCCGGACTTCCGGCTGCCGCCGCAGGGACCGCAGTTCGTCGGAGGCCGGTGACGGCCGCCCTGCGTCCGGCGGCCGGCCGCCCGCCGGTGGTTCACCTCTCGGCCTTGGTCTTGTAGCCGCGGCCCCACTGGAGGCCCCACCCGTAGAGCCGGTCCAGCTCCGCCTGGAAGCCGTAGACGAACTTCACCTCACGGCGGACGACCAGTTCGCCCTTGACGTTCTCGATCAGCACGACCGCGCAGGAGCGGGCCTGGGGGTGCCGCTCGTCGAGGCCTATCTCGATCCGGGGCCCGTTGCTCGGGTAGAGCGTCACGATCGCGTGCGTACGGTCGAACGCGGGCGTCTGGTCGTAGATGTACACGAAGACCAGCAGCCGCTTGATGTCGTCCCGGTGGTCGAGGTTGACGTACATCGTCTCGCCGGAGGCGGAGCCGAACCGGTCGTCGCCGCTGAGCTTCACGTACGGCGGCGCGTTGACGTCGCCGAGGAGGCCGCCGAGGGGCTGGACGACGCCCTTGGTTCCGTCCATCAGCTCGTACAGGCAGCCCAGGTCGAGGTCGACGTTGACCATGCTCTGGCTGTGGCCCATCACCTCCGGCGGCTTCAGCGCCTTGAAGGGGTGGCGCAGCAGACTCTCCCGCTGCGGGCCGCCTATGTCGGAGGTCCGCATCCGCCAGGACAGGTTGACGCGCAGGTTGCCGGTGGCCGCGCCCTGCTTGGTGAGCGAGACCTGATGGTGCCGCTTGGTCAGCTCGATGGCGTTGCTCGCCGCGCTGCCCGAGTCGAAGGCGGCATCGCGCCCGCGCCAGATCCCGTCCAGGAAACCCATTCCCGCCCCCACGTCCACATCACAGCCCGAAGGGGCGGCCGAGCAGAGGAGGAGTCCTCAACGACCGCCCCGCTACAGAGCGTTCCCTTGCCCGGGGTGGCTTCACACGTGCGGCACCCCGTGAACCGCGCCTCGGCGAACGGGCGCGTCACACGCCGGAGGAGACCTCGCTCTTGTCCGCCGGGCCCGCCGCATCTCCCTCGGCCGCCGCGATGGCCTGGTTGCGGCGGACCGAGGACCAGAACGACCAGCCGATGAGGATGACGCCCACCAGGCCGGTGATGACCTCGTTGATCTGGTACTGGATGGTCACCATGAGGATCACGGCCAGCGCGCCGATCGCGTAGTGCGCGCCGTGCTCCAGGTAGACGTAGTCGTCGAGGGTGCCCTGGCGGACCAGGTAGACCGTCAGCGAACGGACGTACATCGCGCCGATGCCGAGGCCCAGCGCCATCAGCACGATGTCGTTGGTGATGGCGAAGGCGCCGATCACGCCGTCGAAGGAGAACGACGCGTCCAGCACCTCCAGGTAGAGGAACATGAAGAACGCGGCCTGGCCGGCGAGGACGACCGGCGGCTTCTGCCTGCCGGAGCGCTCGGCCTCCTCGTCCTCCTCGTGCTCGCGTTCCTCCTCCGCCTCCAGGCGGTCCTCGAAGTAGCCGGAGAGCCCGCCGACGATCATGTACGTGATCAGACCGGCGATGCCGGCGATCAGCACCGTCTGCGCCTTGTCGGTGTGGGCGCCGCCGTGCTGGTGGGCGTGGGCGGCGAAGGTGAACGAGGTGATCAGCAGGACGATCAGCGCGATGCAGACCGACAGCATGTCGACCTTGCCGAGCTTGGCGAGCGGGCGCTCGATCCAGCGCAGCCACTGGATGTCCCGGTCCTCGAAGATGAAGTCGAGGAAGATCATCAGCAGGAACATGCCGCCGAACGCAGCGATCGCCGGGTGGGCGTCGGTGACCAGCTGCTCGTAGCGGTCCTTGTTGTTCAGCGCGAGGTCGACCGCGTCGATCGGGCCGATCTTCGCGGTGATGGCGACGATGACGACGGGGAAGACCAGCCGCATACCGAAGACGGCGATCAGCACGCCCACCGTGAGGAAGATCTTCTGCCAGAAGGCGGACATCTTCTTCAGGATCCCGGCGTTGACCACCGCGTTGTCGAAGGAGAGGGAGATCTCCAGGACGGCCAGGATCGCCACGATCCCGAAGGCGGTCCATCCCCCGTAGAGCACGGCTGCGACCAGGCCGATGGCAGTGATGCCGAACGACCAGCCGAAGGTTTTCAGAAGCACTGGCTACCCAATCGTGTGTTGGGGGTTCCCCCATTACGGTGTCCGGGGGAGGCCCTCCCCCGCGCCGCACTCGGTTTTACTCAGACTTTGGACTTCGGGAACCGAGTCTAGAGGGAACCCCCACCGGCCTGGACACCTGCCCGGAACCGACGCCTTTACGAGACGTTGACCCCGAAATCCAGGGCGATGCCCCGTAGTCCGGACGCATACCCCTGTCCCACCGCTCGGAACTTCCATTCGCCCTGGTACCGGTAGAGCTCGCCGAAGATCATCGCGGTCTCGGTCGAGGCGTCCTCACTCAGGTCGTAGCGCGCGAGCTCCTGGCCGTCGGCCTGGTTGACCACACGGATGAACGCGTTGCTGACCTGGCCGAAGGTCTGGCCGCGCTCATCGGCCATATGGATGGAGACCGGAAAGATGATCTTGTCGCAGGTGGCCGGCACCTTCGGCAGGTCGACCAGGATCGACTCGTCGTCACCCTCACCCTCACCCGTGAGGTTGTCGCCGGTGTGCTCGACCGAGCCGTCCGGGCTCGTGAGCTGGTTGTAGAAGACGAACCACTCGTCCCCCATCACCCGCCCGCCGGTGCACAGCAGCGCGCTGGCGTCCAGGTCGAAGTCGGCTCCGGTGGTGGAGCGCGCGTCCCAGCCCAGCCCGATCATCACCTGCGTGAGGTTCGGTGCGGCCTTGGACAGGGAGACGTTGCCCCCCTTGGCGAGCGTGACGCCCATGATGCTGGTCCTCCCCGAGGTACTGCTTCACTGATTGTCCTGCGCGTCCGGCACCGCGCACACGGCGCGGTGCCGGACGATCGGGCGTCCCGGGTGCGCGGACGCCGGGGGTCTCAGACGTTGACGCCGAAGTCCTGGGCGATACCGCGCAGGCCCGAGGCGTAGCCCTGGCCGATGGCGCGGAACTTCCACTCCGCGCCGTTGCGGTACAGCTCGCCGAAGACCATGGCGGTCTCGGTGGAGGCGTCCTCGGAGAGGTCGTAGCGGGCGATCTCGGCGCCGCCGGCCTGGTTCACCACGCGGATGAACGCGTTGCGGACCTGGCCGAAGGACTGCTGGCGGTTCTCGGCGTCGTAGATCGAGACCGGGAAGACGATCTTGTCGACGTCGGCCGGGACCGCCGCGAGGTCGACCTTGATCGCCTCGTCGTCGCCCTCGCCCTCGCCGGTGGTGTTGTCACCGGTGTGCTCGACCGAGCCGTCGGGGCTCTTGAGGTTGTTGAAGAAGACGAAGTTCGCGTCACTGGCGACCTTGCCCGCCGCGTTCACCAGCAGCGCGCTGGCGTCCAGGTCGAAGTCGGTGCCGGTCGTGGTGCGGACGTCCCACCCCAGACCGACGATGACCGCGGTCAGGCCCGGGGCCTCCTTGGTCAGTGATACGTTGCCGCCCTTGCTGAGGCTGACTCCCACGAGTCCTCCATTGGTTTCTGGGGGCGGGGAGCCCCGGCGTGCGTTGGTATCGGATCAACGTGTCGATCCTAGTAACGGGTTCCCGTACCCCGCAGGCCCGGAATCCAACAATCACAGGGTGTCGAGCGCCTTCACGTACTCGTCGAGGTCGCGCGCGTCGGGCAGTCCGTTCACCACGGTCCAGCGCACCACGCCCTCCTTGTCGATGACGAAGGTGCCGCGCAGGGCGCAGCCCTTGCCCTCGTCGAATACGCCGTACGCGCGCGAGGTGTCGCCGTGCGGCCAGAAGTCGGAGAGCAGCGGGTACTCCAGGCCCTCCTGCTCGGCGAAGACGCGCAGGGTGTGGATGGAGTCGTTGGAGACGGCGAGCAGCTGGGTGTCGCGGTCGGTGAACCGCGGCAGGTTGTCGCGCAGCGAGCACAGCTCGCCGGTGCAGACGCCGGTGAAGGCGAACGGGTAGAAGAGCAGCACCACGTTCTTCTCGCCGCGGAAGTCGGAGAGCCGCACGGTGGCGCCGTGGTTGTCCTTGAGCTCGAACTCGGGGGCCTTGTCGCCGACCTGGATCGCCATGTCGTCCTGCATCCCTTCGGTGGGGCTGTTCGGGTGTCACCACCCTACGCAGCGATCACCGCATGCGGACGGACGGGCTGGTGAGACCAGCCCGTCCGGGATCCGGCGAACGAGGTACCGCCGGCGACTACCTCTTGGACTTGGCGGCCTTGGGCGTCACCAGCCGGCTGCCGCTCCACTCCTTGCCCACGCTGACGCTCTTGGTGGCCGACAGCCCCGCCGTCGTCGCGGCTTCCGAGACGTCGCTCGGCTCCACATAACCGTCGCGGCCGGTCTTCGGGGTCAGCAACAGGATGGAGCCGCCCTCCTCGACGTACGTGGTGGCGTCCACCAGGACGTCGGTCAGATCGCCGTCGTCGTCGCGGAACCAGAGCACCACGGCATCGGCGACGTCGTCGTAGTCCTCATCCACAAGGTCGCTGCCGATGACTTCCTCAATGGCCTCGCGGAGTTCCTGGTCTACGTCGTCGTCGTAGCCGATCTCCTGGACCACCTGCTCGGGCTGGAACCCCAGCCTGACGGCAGGGTTCGTCCGCTCCTCCGCGTGGTCCGCGGTCGCGCTCACGGGGTGCCTCCTGATCATGTCTTCATATGGGGGTCCCCCCAGGCCCGTCCGGGGCGCTGGGGGAGTCTCAGCCACGCGCGTGCGCGCAGCGTTGGCCGTAGTCCACACGGGCGGGACGGATCGCGCAAGTACCCGGCGGTTCGGACCGCCGAAACGGTGACGATCCTGGCCGTGTCGCCGCAACTCCTGGCACGGTATCGCGGCCTCCGGTGACGCACACCACAGCGTTCTGCCCGGTTTGCTCCGTTGAGAACCATCCAAAGGTACGGGACTCGAATGGGCTTCCGCCCCAGTACCCGCCCCTACGGGCCCCAGAATACGGACATCCGGGTATCGGTTACCTCACGGTAGAGATGACGATTGCTCCACCGAGGTACACGATGGGGACGATGCGGGCACATGGCCCAACAGGAAAGACACCTTCTCAGACAGGCTTCTGACCGCCCTCCGACCGCCCTCCGACAGCGAAGGAACAGCGTGGCTTCCGGATCCGATCGCAATCCGATCATCATTGGCGGCCTTCCGAGTCAGGTCCCTGACTTCGATCCCGAGGAGACCCAGGAGTGGCTCGACTCCCTGGACGCCGCCGTCGACGAGCGCGGCCGTGAGCGGGCCCGCTACCTGATGCTCCGGCTGATCGAGCGGGCCCGCGAGAAGCGCGTGGCCGTGCCCGAGATGCGCAGCACGGACTACATCAACACGATCGCCACCAAGGACGAGCCGTTCTTCCCCGGCAACGAGGAGATCGAGCGCAGGATCCTGAACGCGACCCGGTGGAACGCCGCGGTGATGGTCTCCCGGGCGCAGCGGCCGGGTATCGGCGTCGGCGGTCACATCGCCACGTTCGCCTCCTCCGCCTCGCTCTACGACGTCGGCTTCAACCACTTCTTCCGGGGCAAGGACGAGGGCGACGGCGGCGACCAGATCTTCTTCCAGGGGCACGCCTCGCCGGGCATCTACGCCCGCGCGTTCCTGCTGGACCGGCTCTCCGAGCAGCAGCTGGACGCGTTCCGCCAGGAGAAGTCGAAGGCGCCGTACGGGCTCTCCTCGTACCCGCACCCGCGGCTGATGCCGGACTTCTGGGAGTTCCCGACGGTCTCCATGGGTCTCGGTCCGCTGGGCGCGATCTTCCAGGCGCGGATGAACCGCTACATGGAGGCGCGCGGGATCGCGGACACCTCGAAGTCCCACGTGTGGGCGTTCCTCGGTGACGGCGAGATGGACGAGCCGGAGTCGCTCGGGCAGCTGTCGATCGCGGCCCGCGAGGGCCTGGACAACCTGACCTTCGTCGTCAACTGCAACCTCCAGCGGCTCGACGGCCCGGTGCGCGGCAACGGCAAGATCATCCAGGAGCTGGAGTCCCAGTTCCGGGGCGCCGGCTGGAACGTCATCAAGCTGGTGTGGGACCGCACCTGGGACCCGCTGCTCGCCCAGGACCGCGACGGTGTGCTGGTCAACCAGCTGAACACCACGCCGGACGGCCAGTTCCAGACGTACGCCACCGAGACCGGCGCGTACATCCGGGAGCACTTCTTCGGGCACGACCACCGGCTGCGCGCGATGGTCGAGAACATGACCGACGCCCAGATCCTGCACCTGGGGCGCGGCGGGCACGACCACAAGAAGGTGTACGCGGCCTTCGCGGCGGCCAAGGCGCACACGGGCCAGCCGACCGTGGTGCTCGCCCAGACGGTCAAGGGCTGGACGCTGGGCCCCAACTTCGAGGGCCGCAACGCCACGCACCAGATGAAGAAGCTGACGGTCGACGACCTCAAGCGCTTCCGCGACCGGCTGCACCTGCCGATCTCCGACAAGGAGCTGGAGTCCGGCGCCCCGCCGTACTTCCACCCGGGCCGGAACTCGGAGGAGATCCAGTACATGCACGACCGCCGCAACTCGCTCGGCGGCTACGTGCCGACGCGGGTCGTGCGCGCCAAGCCGCTGCCGCTGCCACCGGAGAAGACGTACGCGAGCGTGAAGAAGGGGTCCGGGCAACAGTCGATCGCCACCACCATGGCGTTCGTCCGGCTGCTGAAGGACCTCATGCGGGACAAGGAGATCGGCAAGCGGTTCGTGCTGATCGCGCCGGACGAGTACCGCACGTTCGGCATGGACTCGTTCTTCCCGAGTGCGAAGATCTACAACCCGCTCGGCCAGCAGTACGAGTCGGTCGACCGGGAGCTGCTGCTCGCCTACAAGGAGTCGCCGACCGGCCAGATGCTGCACGACGGCATCTCCGAGGCGGGCTGCACCGCCTCGCTGATCGCCGCGGGTTCGGCGTACGCGACCCACGGCGAGCCGCTCATCCCGGTCTACGTCTTCTACTCGATGTTCGGTTTCCAGCGCACGGGTGACCAGTTCTGGCAGATGGCCGACCAGTTGGCGCGCGGTTTCGTCCTGGGCGCGACCGCCGGCCGTACGACTCTGACCGGTGAGGGGCTCCAGCACGCCGACGGCCACTCCCAGCTGCTCGCCTCGACCAACCCGGGCTGTGTGGCGTACGACCCGGCGTACTCGTACGAGATCGCGCACATCGTGCAGGACGGCCTGCGGCGGATGTACGGGCCGGAGAGCGAGGACGTCTTCTACTACCTGACCGTCTACAACGAGCCGATCCAGCATCCGGCCGAACCGGCGGACGTGGACGTGGAGGGCATCCTCCAGGGCATCCACCGAATCCGGCAGGGCACTTCGGGGACCGTGCCGGCGCAGATCATGGCGTCCGGCGTGGCCGTGCCGTGGGCCCTGGAAGCGCAGCGGATCCTCGCCGAGGAGTGGAGCGTGCGCGCCGACGTGTGGTCGGCGACCTCCTGGAACGAGCTGCGGCGCGAGGCCGTCGCGGTGGAGCAGCACAACCTGCTGCACCCCGAGGAGGAGCAGCGCGTGCCGTACGTGACGCGGAAACTGAGCGGGGCCGAGGGTCCGTTCGTGGCCGTGTCCGACTGGATGCGAGCGGTTCCCGACCAGATCGCGCGGTGGGTGCCGGGGACGTACCAGTCGCTGGGCGCGGACGGCTTCGGCTTCGCGGACACGCGCGGCGCGGCCCGGCGGTTCTTCCACATCGACGCGGAGTCGATCGTGGTGGCGGTGCTGACCGAGCTGGCGCGCGAGGGCAAGGTCGACCGGTCCGTGCTGAAGCAGGCCATCGACCGGTACCAGCTGCTGGACGTGACGGCGGCGGACCCGGGCGCGGCGGGTGGCGACGCGTAGCACCACGCACGGCGGGGCGCCCGTTTCCGGGGGCCGCGGGGACTGTTCAACGGTTTCCCGCGGCCCTTGCCGGGCGCCCCGCCGACCTACGATGCGGCCATGAAGGAACATCCGGCACAAGCCCGTTGGGAGCAGCGCACCCAACGGCCCCTGCTGGCGCTCGCGGTGGGGTTCGCCGTCGCCTACGCGGTGCCGATCGTGGACAGCACCGCGGGCCACTCGCTGACGACGGTGTGCACGGTCGTCGAGTGGGTCGTGTGGGGGGCGTTCGCCGCCGACTACCTGATGCGGCTCGCGATGTCCCGGGACCGCCGCTGGTTCGTGCGGAGGCACTGGATGGACCTGTGCGCGGTGGTGGTGCCGATCCTCCAGCCGCTGCGGCTGCTGCGCATGGTGTCGACGCTGATACTGGTCGGGCGGCGGGCGCGGATGGCCTCGCAGATCCAGCTGACCACGTATGTCGCCGGCGCGGTGATCGGGCTGCTGATGTTCGGATCGCTCGCGGTGCTCTCCGTGGAGCGGGACTCCCCCAGGGGGAACATCCGCACGCTGGGTGACGCCGTCTGGTGGTCCTTCACCACGATGACGACCGTGGGCTACGGCGACCACGCGCCGACCACCGGACTCGGGCGGATGATCGCGGTCGGGCTGATGCTCTCAGGTATCGCGCTGCTCGGCGTGGTGACCGCCAACATCGCCGCCTGGTTCATCGCCCGGTTCGAGAAGGACGACATGGAGGAGCTGCGTCAGACGCTCGCCATCGAGTCGCTCACCGCGGAGGTGCGGGCGCTGCGGGCGGAGGTGGCGGCGCTGTCGGGGACGGCGGCACCGCGGTCCGGTGTCACCGCCGACGACTGACGCCGGCCACCTCTCGTCGCGACGGGCCTCAGAAGAGGCCGCCGCCCGGGGTCGCCACGCCCGCCAGCCAGACGAGCGCCAGCAGGGTGTCGATCGCCCCCAGCACCAGGGCGACCAGGGCCGGCAGGGGCTGGGAGCTCGACCAGGTCCGGCCCATGGCCAGCCAGCCGCACACCACCGCCACCGGGCCGAGGACGATCCCCAGCGCGAAGAAGCCCGCGACCGCACAGACGAGTCCGACGATGCCGAGCGTCGCGCGATCCGGCCCGGTCCCTGACCACGTACGGCCACGTGACCGAGGGTGCCTGCGCGTTCCGTTACCGAAGCTCGTCATCATCAACTCCCTGGTCGTGCCGACCAGTTGATTACGCCCTGGCCGGTTCGGCTACGACCACCGGGTACCCCGGACCGCACGAAGAAAGCCTGCCTGCGCGCCGCCCCCCTCCGGCAGCGCGCCGCAGACCTCACGTCCTCCCGTGGCCTGCGGAGGAGTTGACCCACTGTGACCTGCGGCGCGTACCGGATGCCAGGGACCTTTAGCGGAGTCACCCTGATAGGCGAACTCGCCCTGAAAATCGGTCAGATGTGGTCATCATCGCCGGCGGCGACGAGACCGGCCGGACCCGTCGCGGAGACGGGCGAGTCGCACCGCACCACCTGGTGATCTTCGCGGCCGTGGGCACCGGGGCGCCCGGGGCGACCGGCGCGACACCCGCCCGGACCGCCTCGCCCGGGAGGTCACCGACGACGCGGAAGGCCGTCACGGCACCGAGCACGGCCGTACCGGGACAGCCGCCGACGGGCCACCGGCGTACCCTGCCAAGCACCGGCGCGTACCGGATCGAGAGCCCTCCGGAGCCGAAACCGTGATCCCCGTCACTCGGTTACCGCGAGACCCTCCCGTAGTCTTAGTGTGTCCTCCCAGTGACTTCCTTCGACTCCTCCCCCATCCTGAACGTCTGGCGCGCACTGGCCGCGCTGGCCGTGGTGTTCGTGATGCTGGCGACCACCGGCTGGACAGCGATCCGCAGCCACCCCGGGAACACCGCACTCCAGACCTCCCTGCGCGCATGGGACCACGGCCGGATCGACGGGCACCGCCTGCCCGACCCGGACGTCTCCCCCGCCCGGGTGGCCCGCTTCTTCGCCTCGCTCACCGCCCAGGACCGCGGCCGCCTCGCGCACCGCTATCCGCTCGCGGTCGGCAACATGAACGGCGCGCCCGCGCCGCTGCGCTACCTCGCCAACCGGATCGCGCTCGACCAGGCCCGCAAGGTCGAGAAGAAGCGGATGCACGACAGCCGCCTCTCGGCCGACGGGCAGCGGGAGGCGGGCCGCCTCATGCACCGCTTCGAAGCGCTGCGGAGCGGGGGCCGGCAGATCCTCGCCTTCGATCCCGAGGGCTCGGGGCGGGTGGCGGAGGTCTTCGGCGACCTGACGACGGCACAGCGGGTCTCCGTCGTCGTCCCCGGCGTCGACACCGACCTGCTCACCTTCCAGAAGACGTACAAGTGGTACTCGGCGCCGGTCGGCATGGCCACCGCCCTGTACGCGGCCGAGAGCACGGCCGACCCGGCGGCCCGTACGGCCGTCATCGCCTGGGCCGACTACACCGCCCCCGGCGGACTCGGCCTCGACTCGGCGACCGCGCGGCGCGCCGAGAACGGCGCCGTACGGCTGAACGCGCTGGTGCGGGCGCTGCCCGGCACCTCGCCGGTCGCGCTGTTCTGCCACAGCTACGGCTCGGTGGTGTGCGGCGTCGCCGCACACGCGCTGCCGGACCGGGTGAGCGACATCGCGGTGGCCGGCAGCCCCGGCATGCGGGCCCCGACCGCCGCGCGCCTGCGCACCTCCGCCCGGGTGTGGGCGATGCGGGACCCCGACGACTGGATCCAGGACGTCCCGTACCTGGAGGTCGGCGGCCTCGGCCACGGGGCCGACCCGGTCTCCACGGAGTTCGGTGCCCGGGTGCTGTCCGCCCGGGACGCCCAGGGACACACGGGCTATTTCCGGCCCGGCACGGAGAGCCTGCGCAACTTCGCCGACATCGGCGTCGGGGCGTACCGCACGGTCACGTGCGCGCACCTCGGCAGCGCGTGCCGGCTGGGGCTGTCCGGCACCACGACAGCCGGACGCGCGTAGCGAGCGCGAGAACCGCGGTCCGCGCGGAGAGGGGACGAAAAAAGCACGTGCCGCCTACGATGAGCCGCATGGGTGACGTACTGGCCGGATTTCATGCCGCCTGGGAGTTCGAGTCCGACTCGCTGGTCGTCCGCTACGAACGAAGTCTGCGCACCCCCAAGCTGTTCCAGGCGCTCGGCGAACGCCGGGTCCCGCTGGCCGCGCTCTCCGGGGTGACCCTCACCCACGGCAGGCGCGGCACGGTGGTCCTGCGCGCCGAGCCGAGGCCCGGCGCCGACCCCCTGATGGAGGCCGCCGCGGGCCAGCTCAAGGAGGGCTGCGACCCCTACCGCCTGGTGCTGCCCGCGGAGCGCGAGACCCTCGCCGAGTACTACGCCGACGAACTGCGCGCCCGCCTCACCCACACCGGGCCCACCGACCGCTTCCTGGTGGCCGCGCCCGAGGCGCCGCTCCAGTTCAAGGCGTACGACGGCAAGGCCTCCTTCGACGGCCGGTCGGTGTTCTTCCGCTGGTTCTGGACCGGGGCCTCGTCCGCCAAGTGGAAGGCCGGCGACCAGAGCGTTCCCGTCGCCGACCTCGTCGGCGTCGAGTGGCGCTCGCCGGAGCTGCTGGAGGGCCATCTGCGGCTGCTGCACCGCGACTCGGCCGCGACGCCCGCACCGGCCGACCAGGACCCGCGGGCCGTGGTGTTCGGCCTGGGGTACGGGCCGGTGCACGAGTCGCTGCCGTTCGCCGCGGCGGTCCTCGCCGCGGTCCGCAGGGCGGGGCCCACGGCGGTGATCGCCTCGCCGGCCGCGCGGCGCGACCCCGCCGACATCGCGGAACGCATCCGTCACCTCGGGGCGCTGCACGAGGCGGGGCTGGTCACGGACGAGGAGTTCACGGCGAAGAAGGCGGAACTCCTCGCGGAGCTGTAGCGGCGCCGGCCCCGCCGACCCCGCTCCCCGCACTCACCCGCTCCTCCGCCGCGCCCCGCCCCTCCCCTCGCCTCCTCCTGCCGCCTACTCCCGGGTGGTGGAAGCGAAGGCCATGTCCGCGTAGCGGTCCCCCGCCACCTTCGCCGCGATCGGTTCCAGGAGGGCGAGTTCCTCCTCCGTCAGGACGAGACGGGTGGCCGCCGTGTTCTCCTCCACCCGGGTGCGCCGGGTGGTGCCGGGGATCGGGACCACCGGCAGACCGTGCACCCGGGCCTGCTGCTGGACCCAGGCGAGGGCGATCTGCGCGGGGGAGGCCCGGTGGGCCTGCGCGACCGTGCGGACCGGCTCCAGGAGGGCGGCGTTGGCGGCGGCGTTCTCGCCGGTGAAACGGGGCTGGCGGCGGCGGAAGTCGTCCTCCCCGAGGTCCTGCTCGGCGTCGGCGAAGGAACCGGTGAGGAAACCCCGGCCGAGCGGCGAGTACGGGACGAGGGCCACGCCCAGCTCACGGGCGGCGGCGACCAGGCTGATCTCGACGTCACGGCTGAACAGCGACCACTCCGACTGCACGGCGGTGATCCGGTGCACGCCCTGGGCCGCGCGCAGTTCGGTGCCGGTGACCTCGCTCAGCCCGAGGTGCTTCACCTTCCCCTCGGCCACCAGCTCCGCCATGGCGCCGACGGTCTCCTCGATGGGGACGGTCACGTCACGGCGGTGCATGTAGTAGAGGTCGATGACGTCGACGCCCAGCCGCTCCAGGCTCGCCTCGACGGCCTGGCGGAGGTAGGGCCGGTCGTTGCGGATGATCCGCCGGGTCGGTTCGCCGGGCGGGCTCGACAGCGCGAACTTGGTGGCGACGACGACCTCGTCGCGGTGCGCCCGGAAGAAGGGCGACAGGAACCGCTCGTTCTCCCCGGCGCCGTACGCGTCCGCCGTGTCGTACAGCGTCACACCCAGCTCCAGCGCCCGCTCCAGGGCGGCCCGCGACTCCTTGGCGTCGCGGTAGCCGTACGCGGCGCTCATGCCCATGCAGCCGAGCCCCTGGACACCCACCTCGGGTCCGTCCGTGCCCAGCCGTACCGCGGGAATTGCGTGCTCCGTCATCCGGCCTTCTCCGTTTCGTAGGCCCGTACGCGGTCGGCGTCCGCGTAGAAACTGATCTTCCGGTCGAGTACGGCGAGCGTGTCGTTCAGCTCGGCGATCCTCGCCCTCACGTCCCGGCGGGTCGCCTCCAGCAGCGCGAACCGCTCCCCGTAGGTGTGCTCGCCCGCCCGCACCAGTTCGGCGTAGCGCACCATGTCGGCGACCGGCATTCCGGTCAGCCGCAGCTTGCCGACGAGATCCAGCCAGTCCAGGTCCCGGTTGGTGTAGCGGCGCTGGCCGGTGTGCGAGCGGTCGATGTGCGACATCAGCCCGATCCGCTCGTACCAGCGCAGCGTGTGCGCCGTCAGGCCGGTGCGGGCGACGACCTCGCTGATCGTGTAGCTGTCCTGGCCCTCCGGGCGCCGCCGCGCGAGCGGCGGGGCGGCGCAGCTGTCGGTCCTGGTGCCCGTGGTCTCCATCACCGTCATGACCCCAACGTATGACCTTCGAGTGCACTCGAAGCAAGCGGAAACCGGTGAGAAATCCGCGCGACGCGTCCGCGGCCGGGTGACTACCGTGCGGGCCATGAGTCTCGTACGACGGGCCGCGCCCGAGGATGCCGAAGAGCTGCTGCGCCTGCGCCAGGTGATGATCGACTCGATGCGCGGCGCGGACCACTCGACGGAGTGGCACGGCCGGTCCCTGCCGACGGTACGCGAGAGGCTGGCGGACGCCGACGGTGGCTTCGCCGCGTTCGTCGTCGACCACCCGGAGCGGCCGGGGGCGCTGGCCGCGCTGGTGGCGGGGACGGTCGACTACCGGATCGGGAAGGCGGGCGACCCGCTCGGCAGCGTCGGTCACGTCTTCAGCGTGGCCACCGACCCGGACGCCCGCCGGCGCGGATACGCGCGGGCGTGCATGACGGAGCTGCTGGCCTGGTTCCGTGAGCGCGGCGTGCGGCGCGTCCACCTCACCGCGTCCGCCGAGGCCGAGCCGCTGTACGCCTCCCTGGGTTTCGCCCGCAAGCCCGACCCCTTGATGGAGCTGAGCCTGTGACCGCCTAGGCTCGGCTCCATGTCGCTGCAGAGCCTCGCGCTGATCGGGAACTGGCCGGTGCCGACCGCTTCGGCGGCCGTCGTACGGGCGGACGGCACCGTTCCGGGCACCTATGGTCCGACCGGCCACCGCTTCCCCCTGGCCTCGGTCACCAAGCCGCTCGCCGCGTACGCCGCGCTCGTCGCCTACGAGGAGGGCGCGATCGAGCTGGACGAACCGGCGGGTCCGCCCGGCTCGACGGTGCGTCATCTGCTCGCCCACACCTCGGGACTCGCCTTCGACGAGCACCGGGTGACGGCCCCGCCCGGGGAGCGCCGCCTCTACTCCAACGCGGGTTTCGAGCAGCTCGGCGACCACCTCACGAAGGCGACCGGGATCCCCTTCGCCGAGTATCTGCGCCAGGCGGTGCTGGCCCCCCTCGGCATGACCGCCACGACGCTCGCCGGCTCCCCGGCGAAGGACGGGGTCTCCACGGTCGAGGACCTCGTCCGCTTCGCCGCGGAGCTCCAGGGCCCGCGGCTGCTGGACCCCCGTACGGTCGCCGAGGCGATGACGGTGCAGTTCCCGGGCACGAAGGGCGTCCTGCCGGGCTACGGCCACCGGAACCCCAACGACTGGGGCCTCGGTTTCGAGCTCCGGGACTCCAAGTCCCCCCATTGGACGGGCACTTCGTCCTCGCCGCGCACCTTCGGCCACTTCGGCCAGTCCGGCACGTTCCTGTGGGTGGACCCGGCGGCGGGCGCGGCCTGCGTGGCCCTGACGGACCGGGCGTTCGGACCGTGGGCGGTCGAGGCGTGGCCGGTGTTCACGGACGCGGTACTGGCCGAGCTCTAGGCCATCTCCCAGAGCAGCAGCTCCGCCCCGGTCGCCGCCTCGGCCGCCAGGCCCCGCGCGTCGGTGATCCGCACCGCGTCCCCCGGCCCCAACTCCGCACCGCCGAGCCGGACTTCACCGCGCACCACATGCACGTAGACATGGGGCGCGTCCGGTACGGCGGTGCGCTCGCCCGGTGTCAGCCGCCGCACGTGCAGCATCGCCCCCGCCTCCGGTACGGCGTACGGCGTGGAGTCGGCGATGCCGTGCACGATCTCGTAGGCGGGGTCGCCGCCGGGCCGCCGGGGCGAGAGCCACATCTGGACGAAGGTGAGGGGGCTGTCGGAGTCGTTGCGTTCGACGTGCCGCACGCCCGAGCCGGCGCTGAGGCGCTGCACGTCCCCGGGCCCGACCCGGGTCGGGCGCCCCGTCGAGTCCCGGTGGGTCAGCTCGCCCTCGACGACCCAGGTGACGATCTCCGTGTGGCTGTGCGGATGCTCGTCGAAGCCGGCGCCCGGCGCGAGCCGCTCCTCGTTGCAGGCCAGCACCGCCCCGAAGCGGAGGTTGCCGGGATCGTAGTGCGGCCCGAAGGAGAAGGCGTGCCTCGAGTCGATCCCGGCCGCGGGGTCGCCTCCCCGATAGCGCTCGTCAGCCCGCCGCACGTCCATCACGCCCCCAAGGTAGACCGCTCGACGCCCCCTCCCCCGGCCGACCCGCCCCGATTGCGAGCGCCCCGCCGCCCATGAGGCAGGCTTGTCCCCGTGCCCGAACCCGAAACCAGCAGACCCGCAGCCCCCCAGTCCGGCGCCCACTCGCACCCCGCGACCCTCAAGCGGCTGGAGCAGTCGTCCGGGAGTCTCGCCGCGCAGGCCATCGCGCGGATGGACGAGACGCTGCCGTGGTACCGGGCGATGCCCCCCGAGAACCGTTCCTGGATCGGGCTGGTGGCCCAGGCGGGTATCGCCGCGTTCACCGAGTGGTTCCGGCGCCCGGACGCCCCGCAGGCCATCTCCACCGATGTGTTCGGCACCGCGCCCAGGGAGCTGACCCGGGCGATCACGCTGCGGCAGACGGTCGAGATGGTGCGGACGACGATCGAGGTGATGGAGTCGGCCATCGACGAGGTGGCCGCGCCCGGTGACGAGGCGGTGCTGCGCGAGGCGTTGCTCGTGTACGCGCGGGAGATCGCGTTCGCGACGGCGCAGGTGTACGCGCAGGCCGCCGAGGCACGCGGTGCCTGGGACGCGCGGCTGGAGTCGCTCGTCGTCAACGCGGTGCTGAGCGGTGAGGCCGACGAGGGCGCGGTCTCCCGGGCCGCCGCCCTGGGGTGGAACTCGCCCGAGCACGTGTGCGTGGTGCTGGGTACGGCGCCCGAGGGCGACAGCGAGCTGACCGTGGAGGCGATCCGGCGGGCCGCCCGGCACGCCAAGCTCCAGGTGCTGACGGGGGTGCTCGGGGACCGCCTGGTGGTGATCGCCGGCGGCAGCGACAACCCGCTCAAGGTGGCCAAGTCGCTGATCGGGCCGTACGCGGCGGGTCCCGTCGTGGCGGGTCCCGTCGTACCGGATCTGCTGGCCGCGACCCGGTCCGCGCAGGCCGCGGCGGCCGGGATGAAGGCGTGTTCGGCCTGGCAGGACGCCCCGCGGCCGGCGCTGGCGGACGATCTGCTTCCGGAGCGGGCGATGGCGGGAGATCCGAGCGCGCGCGAGCAGTTGGTGGAGGAGATCTACAGACCGCTGGAGGAGGCGGGGTCCGCGCTCCTGGAGACGCTCAGCGTCTATCTGGAGCAGGCGAGTAGCCTCGAAGGGGCCGCGCGGATGCTGTTCGTGCACCCCAACACCGTGCGCTACCGGCTTCGACGTGTGACTGACGTCACCGGCTGGTCGCCCTCGGATGTACGCTCCGCGTTCACGCTGCGGATCGCGCTGATCCTGGGACGTCTCGCCGATGGCGATCTCCAGAGCTAGCTTTTTGTCGGAGCCCCACAAAACCCCTTCCCGTTCTTCGTCCCTGTCCCCACGGGCGGCCATGGCCGTCCCCAAGAGAGAGTGTGAGAGTGCTCGTACTCGTCGCTCCCGGCCAGGGCGCTCAGACGCCCGGCTTCCTGACCCCCTGGCTCGACCTCCCCGGTGTCGAGGACCGGCTGCGTGCCCTGTCGGCCGCGATCGACCTCGATCTGGTGCACTACGGCACGAAGGCCGACGCGGACGAGATCCGTGACACCGCGGTCGCGCAGCCGCTGCTGGTGGCCGCCGGTCTGGTCTCCGCCGCAGCACTCGGCGCGGTGTCGCCCGGCGCCGTCGCCGGTCACAGCGTCGGCGAGATCACCGCCGCCGCCTTCGCGGGCGTCCTGGACGACACGGCCGCGCTGACCCTCGTCCGCAGGCGGGGTCTGGCGATGGCCGAGGCCGCCGCCGTCACCGCGACCGGGATGTCGGCGCTGCTCGGCGGCGACCCCGCCACGACCGTCGCCCACCTGGAGAAGCTGGGGTTGACGCCGGCGAACGTGAACGGCGCGGGCCAGATCGTCGCCGCCGGCACGCTGGAGCAGCTCGCCGCCCTGGAGGCGGACAAGCCGGAGGGGGTGCGCCGGGTCGTCGCCCTGAAGGTGGCCGGCGCGTTCCACACGCACCACATGGCCCCGGCGGTCGACGCGCTCGCCGAGGCCGCCCGTCGACTGGCGCCCGCCGACCCGCGCTTCACCTACGTGTCGAACAACGACGGCCGTACGGTCGCCACCGGCGCCGAGGTCCTGGACCGGCTGGTCGGCCAGGTCGCCAGCCCGGTCCGCTGGGACCTGTGCATGGAGACCTTCAAGGAGCTGGGCGTCACCGCCCTGCTGGAGGTGTGCCCCGGCGGCACGCTGACGGGCCTCGCCAAGCGCGCGCTGCCGGGTGTGCGGACGGTGGCGCTGAAGACCCCCGACGACCTCGACGCCGCTCGCGCGCTCATCGCCGAGACGACCACACCTGCCGCTGACGCGGCGGGCGCCTGACAAGGAGCCCAAGACCAATGTCGAAGATCAAGCCGAGCAAGGGCGCCCCGTACGCGCGCATCCTCGGCGTGGGCGGTTACCGTCCGGTGCGTGTCGTCCCGAACGAGGTCATCCTGGAGACGATCGACTCGTCCGACGAGTGGATCCGTTCGCGCTCCGGCATCGAGACCCGGCACTGGGCGAACGACGAGGAGACCGTCGCCGCGATGTCCGTGGAGGCGTCCGGCAAGGCGATCGCCGACGCGGGGATCTCCGCCGCTCAGATCGGCGCCGTGGTCGTCTCCACCGTGTCGCACTTCAAGCAGACCCCGGCCGTCGCCACCGAGATCGCCGACAAGCTCGGCACGGCCAAGGCCGCCGCGTTCGACATCTCGGCGGGCTGCGCGGGCTTCGGCTACGGCCTCACCCTCGCCAAGGGCATGATCGTCGAGGGCAGCGCCGAGTACGTCCTCGTCATCGGCGTGGAGCGGCTGTCGGACCTGACCGACCTGGAGGACCGCGCCACGGCCTTCCTGTTCGGCGACGGCGCGGGCGCGGTCGTGGTCGGCCCCGCCAAGGAGCCGCACATCGGCCCGACCGTGTGGGGCTCGGAGGGCGACAAGTCCGACACGATCAAGCAGACCGTGCCGTGGACCGAGTACGACAGCTCGGGCAAGTTCCCCGCGATCACGCAGGAGGGCCAGGCGGTCTTCCGCTGGGCCGTGTTCGAGATGGCGAAGGTCGCCCAGCAGGCGCTGGACGCGGCCGGGATCGCCCCGGACGACCTGGATGTCTTCATTCCCCACCAAGCCAACGAGCGGATCATCGACTCGATGGTGAAGACGCTGAAACTGCCGGAGCACGTCACGGTCGCGCGTGACGTACGCACCACCGGCAACACCTCGGCCGCGTCGATTCCGCTCGCGATGGAGCGGCTGCTGGCGACCGGCGAGGCCAAGAGCGGCGACACCGCGCTCGTCATCGGCTTCGGGGCGGGTCTCGTATACGCCGCGACGGTCGTTACCCTCCCCTAGGCACTCCGTGCCGGATCATCGTCTGGTCCGGTGCGGCCGTACATACCTGCCGCTGCCGCGGCGGGCACTGCCACACCCTCTGGAACACTAAGAAGGAGCGCCTCACATGGCCGCCACGCAGGAAGAGATCGTCGAAGGTCTCGCCGAGATCGTGAACGAGATCGCCGGCATCCCGCAGGAGGACGTCCAGACGGACAAGTCCTTCACGGACGACCTGGACGTCGACTCGCTGTCCATGGTCGAGGTCGTCGTCGCCGCCGAAGAGCGCTTCGACGTCAAGATCCCGGACGAGGACGTCAAGAACCTCAAGACGGTCGGTGACGCGACCGAGTACATCCTCAAGCACCAGGGCTGAGTCACCGCTCAGGCCTGACGCTGCAAGCCCCGCCACCCGGCGGTGGCGCCGCTGAATCCCGATCCGTTGGAGAAAGAATTCCCGTGAGCCCGACCAATCGCACTGTGGTCGTCACCGGTATCGGCGCAACCACACCGCTGGGTGGCGACGCAGCCTCTACCTGGGAAGGCCTGATCGCCGGCAAGTCCGGTGTACGGCCTCTGGAGCAGGAGTGGGCCGCCGAGCAGGCGGTCCGTATCGCCGCGCAGATCGCCGTGGAGCCCACCGAGGTCATCCCGCGGCCACAGGCGCGGCGGCTGGACCGTTCGGCGCAGTTCGCGCTGATCGCCGCCCAGGAGGCCTGGGCGGACGCCGGTTTCACCGCCAAGGCCGGCGACGACTCCGCCGTGGACCCGGACCGTCTGGGTACCGTCATCGCCTCCGGTATCGGTGGTGTGACGACCCTGCTCGACCAGTACGACGTGCTGAAGGAGAAGGGCGTACGCCGGGTCTCCCCGCACACCGTCCCCATGCTGATGCCGAACGGCCCGTCCGCCAACGTGGGGCTGCTCGTGGGCGCCCGCGCGGGTGTGCACACGCCGGTCTCCGCGTGCGCCTCGGGCGCCGAGGCCATCGGCTACGCCATCGAGATGATCCGTACCGGCCGCGCCGACGTGGTCGTCGCGGGCGGCACGGAGGCGGCGATCCACCCGCTGCCCATCGCCGCGTTCGGCAACATGATGGCGATGTCCAAGAACAACGACGACCCGCAGGGCGCCTCGCGTCCCTACGACACCGCGCGCGACGGTTTCGTCCTCGGCGAGGGCTCCGGTGTCCTCGTCCTGGAGTCCGCCGAGCACGCCGCGAAGCGCGGCGCCCGGGTGTACGCGGAGGCGGTCGGGCAGGGCATCTCCGCCGACGGCCACGACATCGTGCAGCCGGAGCCGGAAGGGCGCGGTATCTCGCACGCGCTGCAGAACCTGATCGACAGCACCGGTCTGGACCCGGCGGAGATCGTGCACGTGAACGCGCACGCGACCTCGACGCCGGCCGGTGACGTGGCGGAACTGAAGGCGCTGCGCAAGGTGTTCGGCGACGACGCGGACCACATGGCGGTCTCCGCGACGAAGTCGATGACCGGGCACCTGCTGGGCGGTGCGGGCGGTGTCGAGTCCGTCGCGACGGTCCTCGCCCTGTACCACCGGATCGCTCCGCCGACCATCAACGTCGAGAACCTGGACCCCGAGGCCAACGCGGACATCGTGCGCGGCGAGGCCCGCAAGCTGCCCGTGGAGGGACGTATCGCCGCCCTGAACGACTCGTTCGGGTTCGGCGGCCACAACGTGGTGCTGGCGTTCCGCACGGTCTGAGAAGCGCTCGCCCGCTGAGGCGACGAGCAGTGCACGGTACGGAGCAGGGCCCCCACCGGCCGGTGGGGGCCCTGCTCCGTTCAGCGGTCTTCGCGGTCTCGCCCGCTTCCGCGCGGCTCACACCACCTGGTGCAGCCAGCGCACCGGGGCGCCCTCCCCCGCGTACCGGAAGGGCTCCAGTTCGTCGTCCCACGGCTTGCCCAGGAGCTTGGAGAGTTCCGACTCCAGGTGGGTCTCGCCGCGCTGGGAACGGACCAGGGCGGCGCGCAGACGGTCCTCGGGGATGAGGATGTCGCCGTGGATGCCGGTGACGGCGTGGAAGATGCCGAGGTCGGGGGTGCAGCTGTAGCGCTCGCCCTCGGCGGTGGGGCAGGGCTCGGCGGTGACCTCGAAGCGCAGGAGGTGCCAGCCGCGCAGCGCGGAGGCGAGTTTGGAGGCGGTGCCGGGTTCGGCCTGCCAGGAGAACTCGGAGCGCCAGGTTCCGGGGGACGCGGGCTGCCGGATCCAGTCGAGGCTGACGCGGGTGCCGAGCACCCCGGCGACGGCCCACTCGACGTGCGGGCAGAGCGCGCGCGGCGCGGAGTGCACGTACAGGACTCCACGTGTCGTCACCGGGACCTCCGGGCAGAGCGGGACATTGTGCGACTGGCTAACGGCGGCGGCGAGGACAGCCACGCTGAGGGCGAGGCTACCGTGCGGCGGCGCAAGGAGTGTGACGTACCGTCGGTCCTGGTGCCAGGAATCGCCCGCCGTTCACCCGGGGGGACGCCTGTACGGGGTGTGCGGCCGCAGCGGGCGGGCGCGGGAACTCCCGCACGTTGTCATGGCGTACGGAGAACCCGTACCGAGTAGCGGGTGACGAGTTGTGAGCAAGAGTGAGGAGCTGGGCCGGGGCATGCGAAACCGACGCGGGCGTTCACGGGCCGTGCTCGCCGTGGTGGCGGCGGCCGTCCTGGGCGTGGCGGGCTGCGACGCCGGCGGCGACCCGCCCGACGGCGGACAGGGCACGAAGGCGAAGGCACAGGCCGCGGTCTGGGACCGCAGCCCGTCCTCGCTCGCGGCCGTCGGCGACTCCATCACCCGCGGCTTCGACGCCTGCGCGGTCCTCTCGGACTGCCCCGAGGTGTCCTGGGCCACGGGCGACTCGGCCGAGGTCGACAGTCTCGCGGTACGGCTGCTGGGGCCGACGGGCGCGGCGGAGCACAGCTGGAACTACGCGGTGACCGGGGCGCGGATGGCGGACCTGCCCGGTCAGATCGGCCTGGCGGCGGCCCACGCCCCGCAGTTGCTGACGGTGATGGTCGGGGCGAACGACGCCTGCCGTTCGTCGCTCTCGGCGATGACGTCGGTGGCCGGCTTCCGGTCGGACTTCGAGGAGGCGCTGCGGACCCTGCGGCGGACGCTGCCCAAGACGCAGGTGTACGTGGCGAGCGTGCCGAACCTGAAGCGGCTGTGGTCGCAGGGGCGGACGAACCCGCTGGGCAAGCAGGTGTGGAAGCTGGGGATCTGCCCGTCGATGCTGGGCGACGCGGACGCGGTGGACGCGGCGGCCACGAAGCGGCGGGACGCGGTGGAGAACCGGGTGGAGGCGTACAACAAGGTGCTGGGCCAGGTCTGCGCGACGGACGTGCGGTGCCGGTTCGACGGCGGCGCGGTCTTCGACTACCGCTTCGGAACGGACCAGTTGAGCCACTGGGACTGGTTCCACCCGAGCCAGGACGGACAGGCGCGGCTGGCCGCCATCGCCTACCGGAAGGTCACGTCGTAGGTGTCGGCCGAGCCTTGTGACAAGCCGTGAATTAAAGTCCCCGGCATGCACAGTGAACTCTTCGGCACCCTGCCCGACGGCACCCCTGTCCACCGCTGGACGCTGGAGCGCGCCGGGGTGCGGGTGCGGATCCTCTCCTACGGCGGGATCGTGCAGTCGGTGGAGGCACCGGACCGGGACGGCGCGTCGACCGGCGTGGTGCTGGGGTTCGCGGAGCTGGAGGGCTATCTGGCGCATCCCGAGCCGTATCTGGGCGCGCTGGTCGGGCGGTACGCCAACCGGATCGGGGGCGCCCGTTTCGCGCTGGCGGGCCGGACCTACGCGCTGGCGCCGAACAACGCCCCCAACTCCCTGCACGGCGGCGAGCGCGGCTTCGACAAGCGGGTGTGGGACGTCGAGCCGGTCGGGCACGGGGTGCGACTGACCCGGGTCAGCCCGGACGGCGAGGAGGGTTTCCCGGGGCGCCTGGAGGTGTCGGTGACGTACACACTGGACGAGCGGGGCGCGCTGCGGGTCGCCTACGAGGCGGTCACCGACGCGCGGACGGTGGTGAACCTGACCAACCACAGCTACTTCAACCTCGCCGGTTCCCACGACGCGAGCGGTCATGAACTGCGGCTCGCCGCCTCCCGGTTGACGCCGGTCGACGCGGTGCAGATCCCGACCGGCGCGCTGGAGGAGGTGGCGGGGACGCGCTTCGACTTCCGTACGGCGCGCAAGGTCGGCACCGGTTACGACCACAACTTCGTGCTGGACAAGGGCGTGACGCCGGAGCCGGTCGAGATCGCCGAGCTGTACGACCCCTCGTCCGGCCGGGTGCTGACGGTGGCCACCACCGAGCCCGGCATCCAGCTGTACACGGCGGACCACCTGGGCGAGCCGTTCGCCCCGGGCGCGGGGGTCGCCCTGGAGACCCAGCACTTCCCCGACTCCCCGAACCGCCCGGAGTTCCCGAGCACCGAGCTGCGTCCGGGCCAGACCTACCGGTCCGAGACGGTCTACGGCTTCACCGCCCGTTAGGGCGTGTTCCGCCCCGGCCGCACGGCCGGGGGCGCGCCGAGCCCCGGTCCGGGGGTCAGGTCCCGGACCGGGACTGTTCGCGGGGGACACGTGTCCCGGAGCAGACGTTAACCGCGGCGGCGGGCCCGCGACCGAAGATCGACCGGCCCCGCCTGGATCCCGTACGAACCCTTTACAACTGCCCACCTGTTCGCCGTCTCATCCCCGCTCCCGCCCTTTCGCGCGCGGCAGTTCGACGACGGCCGGGTCCGGCGCCCCATGGCGCCCACGGCATCCGTCGGGAGATACTGCGCCCGTCCCAGCACCCCCACTCCCCGCCCCCGCATACACTCCCGCATGCACGCTCCCCAAGCTCCCCAAGCTCCCCACGGCGACGGAAGGGCTGAACTCCCATGCGCAGCAACCGTGTTCGCGCCGGCGTACTCGGACTGACCCTCCTGACCGGGCTAGCCTCCCCCACCACCGCCTCGGCGGTGGACGCCGTTGCCGCCCCCAGCGTGGAGGAACAGCGGCTGGACCGGGCGGTGCCGCAGGAGATCCTCAGACGTTCCGGATTCGACGCGGTGGCACCGGAGTTGGCGCGGGCCCTGGGAGCGGCGCGGAGTTACGCGCGGGCCCGGCAGGTCGTCGCGGGCGAGGGCGCGGCACTGTGGCGGCGGGCCGTGGACCGGGCGCAGGGGCGGGGCCCGGCCGGTGGCGACCTCAGCCGGGACGACGACCGGCCGCTGTACTGGGCGCGGTTGGGCATGACCCGCGAAGTGCGTGCGTGGCTCCCGGTGTTCACGCTCACCGATCGCCAACGCGCGCGCCTGCTGACCGATTTGGAGAGGTCCTCACGCGGCCAGGACGGAATCCGCTATCCGCGCGGAAAGGGGCTCAAGCGGATTCTGGTCACCGGCTTCGACCCGTTCACCCTGGACCGGGACATCCGGATCTCCAACCCGTCCGGGGCGACCGCGCTCGCGCTGGACGGCACGGTGATCGAGACCGCGCACGGTCCGGCGCGGATCGAGACGGCCGTGTTCCCGGTGCGCTGGGCGGACTTCGCCGCGGGCACGGTGGAGCGGGCGCTGCGCCCGTACCTGCCGAAGGTGGATCTGTTCACGACGGTGAGCCAGGGCCGCGTGGGCCGCTTCGACGTGGAGCGGACCAACGGGGCCTGGCGGGGCGGCTATCCGGACAACGACAACGTCTCCCGCACCGGGACCGTCCCGGTCGCCGATCCCGGCTCGCAGCCGCAGTGGACGACCACGACCCTGCCGTACCGCGCGATCGTGGCCGCGGACACGGGCCGTTTCCCGGTCTACGACCACGCGGAGGTCACCGAGATACCGGCGGGCGGCACGGATTCCGTCGTACGCCCCGACGGTCCCACCCCGGGGTCGACGGCCCGGGCGGGTGGCGGCGGCGACTACCTCTCCAACGAGATCGCCTACCGGGTGACGCTGCTACGGGACCGGCTGGGGCTGCGCGACACGCTGCCGGGCGGCCATGTGCACACGCCGGTGCTCCAGTTCGGCGCGGGGAACACGGACCCGGTGACCGGGTCGGTGACGGACCCGACGTTCGTGCGGAACCGGCTGGACATCATCGCGCAGGTACGGCGGATGGTGGCCGTGGCGATGGGCTCGGCGCCGGCCTCACCGGACGCGTAAGCACTCGTCGCCGGGCGCGCACCCCGCCTCAGCCGTCGGACGAGACGGGAGCGACATCCCCGCCGGACGCACCGGACGCACCGGACGCACCGGACGCCTGATCGCCCTCCCCCATCAGATCCCGCGCCATCATCGTGGCGCCCGCCACCGCCCCCGGCATCAGGAAGACGGCGACGACGGGGATGAGGAAGGCGAGGCCGAGGGGGGTGCCGAAGCCCCAGACCAGGGCCTTGCGGGAGCGCAGGAGGGCGAGGCGGGCGCGGAGTTCGACGCCTCGGCGCTGGAGGGCGACGGCGGCGAGTTCCTCGGTGAGGAAGAACCCGGTGACGAAGAAGCCGATCACCGGGACGACGGTCTGCCCGATGACGGGGACGAAGCCGAGGGCGAAGAGCAGGATGCCCCAGAGCACCGCGCGGACGAGGATGCGCAGGCTGTCGCGGGCGGAGATCCACAGTTCGCGCCAGAGCGGCCGGCCCGACTCCAGGGCGACGCCGTCCGGGGAGAGGTCGCGGTCGACCTTCTCGGAGAGGTTCTCGTAGAAGGGCTGGCCGACCAGGAGGGTGACCGCGGTGAAGGTGAGGACGGAGAGCAGCAGCGCCAGCAGGAACAGGACAGCGGTCAGCAGCCCGCGGAACACTCCCTGCCAGGGGCTCGACCAGTCGTCCGCGAACGGCGTGGCCCAGGAGACGAAGTCCTCGCCCCAGAGCGCCAGGGCGACCAGCGCCGCGAGGTACAGGACCAGCGTTATCAGCCCCGGGACCAGCCCGAAGCCGTACTGCCTGCCGTGCCGGGCCATCCATCGCTGGCCCTTCAGGAGATAGCCGAAACCCGCCCTGAGATCACCCATGGGGTGAACTTTACTCAGCCGTACCGACAGTGACCACGAGCCCTGGGCCGCCGGCCGGACCAACGCCTTTCCGCCGCGATTGAGTCGAACGGGTACGGCTCGCCGTACCCGTTCGGGGAGACCCTGAGTCCGGACGCGGGGCCCCTCTCGCGGGATCGTCCGAAGGGGGAACTTCCGCAGGTCGGAAGGGCGTTGATCACCATGGCACACGCGAGCGGCGGATCAGTTGAGGAGAGCGGATGACCCAGGAGATCCACGGCACCGTAGCCGACGGTTTCGAGACGGTACGGGAGGAGTTCGCCGCGTTCGTCGCCGGTGAACTGCCGGACTACGAAGGCCAGTTGTGTGCTTACGTGCACGGCCGTCAGGTGGTCGACCTGTGGGCGGGCCCGGACACGGACGGCGACTCCCTGTATGGCGTGTTCTCGTCCTCCAAGGGGGCCGCGCACCTGGTGGTCGCGCTCCTCGTGCAAGACGGCACGCTGGAGCTGGACCGCAAAGTCACCTACTACTGGCCGGAGTTCGCGGCCGAGGGCAAGGGCGCGCTGACCCTGCGCGAGCTGCTGTCGCACCGGGCGGGTCTGATCGGGACGGACACGGGGTTCACCCCGGCCGACCTGGCCGACGACCGGGTGGTGGCCGAACGCCTCGCCGACCAGCGTCCGTTCTGGCGGCCGGGCACGGCCTTCGGCTACCACGCCCTGGTGATCGGCGCGTTGACCGGTGAGATCGTCCGCCGCGCCACGGGCCGCACGCTCCAGGAGGTCCACGAGGAGCGCGTCCGCGCCCCCTACGGCCTGGACTTCTTCCTCGGTCTGCCGGCGGCCCAGGACCCCCGCTTCCGCACCACGCAGCCGATGAGCCCGCCACCGGAGCAGCCGGCCACCACGGCCCTCCAGGACGGCCCGCACACCTTGTCCGCCATCGCCTTCAACCGGCACGCGGCGGACCCGACCGATCTGGCGTCGCTGCCGAACGAGCGCCTGGTCCGCGCCAAGGGCCCGGCCTCGGTCGGCGGGGTGGCCTCGGCGCGCGGCCTGGCCGGGTTGTACGCGGCGGCGATCAGCGCGGTGGGCGACCGGGCGGCGCTGCTGAAGCCGGACACGGTGGCCGAGTCGGGTCAGCTGCACTCCGTCGGGTACGACCTGGTGACGCGCACGCACCGGGCGTACGGCCTGGGTTTCCAGGCGACCGCGGACGCCTGGTACCCGTTCCTGGGAGCGGGCACGATAGGCCACAGCGGCGCGGCCGGCTCCCAGGCCTTCGCGGACCCCCGCAGCGGCCTGGCCTACGGCTACACCCGCCGCCGTTTCGCCTTCCCGGGCGGCGCCGCCACCGAGAACGAACGCTTCGCCAGAGCCACCCACCGCGCAGCCCTGGCAACCCAGACAACCTGACCCACCCCAGCGAAACCAGCAAGGGCTCACCGAGGCCCCCTGCCGCCCGCCACCCCCGCGGAGACGGCAGGGCCTCACCGGGCCCCCTGCCCCCGACCGCCCCTGCGGAGACGGCGACATCTCACTGCCGCCCACCGACGCCCACTGTCCCCGCGGCGCCCCGTGCGGAGACGGCAAGGGCCCACCCACGTCAACTGTCCCCACGCGTCGGCCGCGAGGGAGCCGTAGGGGCGCGCCGGTGTCGAGAGGCCGAACGCGCGGAGGCCCGACGAAGGAGGGCCGAGCACGATCGGCCTCTCGACACCGGCTTGAAGCGCCCCGAAGGTGACCGAGCCAAAAGAGGTGCGCGCGACGGCACTTGGCAACTCCGGCGCGACACACTCTGTGAACCCTGCTCCAACGCACCGAACTTGAAGGCTGAGCCCGGCCGCCCCGAAGGCACCCAAGCCACCGGGGTTGCCCACGACGGCACTTGAAGACCCCGGCCCGACACACTCTGTGAACACCGCCCCCACACGCCGCACTTGGAGGCTGGGGGGCTTTGGAGGCTGGGGGACTTTGGGGGCTGGGGCCAGGCCCCGCCAACCCCGCCTCGCCCCCCGCGAAGCGTCAGACCTTGACGATCATCTTCCCCGTGTTCTCGCCGCGAAGCTGGCCGAGGAATGCCTCGACGTTGTTCTCGATGCCTTCGACGACGGTCTCGCGGTGCTTGAGTTCGCCGGAGGCGACCCATCCGCCGACTTCCTGGACGAACTGGGGCTGGAGGTCGTAGTGGTCACCGACGAGGAAGCCCTGGATGCGGCCGCGGGTCTGGATGAGCCGGGCGAGGTTCTTGGGGCCGGGGGCGGGCTCGGTGTTGTTGTATACGGAGATCATGCCGCAGATCGCGATCCGGCCGTCGACGTTGAGGGAGCCGATCGCGGCTTCCAGGTGCTCGCCGCCGACGTTGTCGAAGTAGATGTCGACGCCGTCGGGCGCGGCCTCCCGCAGCTGGGCGGCGACGGGGCCGTCCTTGTAGTTGAAGGCGGCGTCGAAGCCGTACTCCTCGACCAGGAGTTTGACCTTCTCGTCCGAGCCGGCGGAACCGATGACCCGGGAGGCGCCCTTGAGGCGGGCGATCTGGCCGACCTGGCTGCCGACGGCACCGGCGGCGCCGGAGACGAACACGGAGTCGCCTTCCTTGAAGGAGGCGGTGCGGGTGAGGCCGGCGTAGGCGGTGAGGCCGGTCATGCCGAGGACGCCGAGGTAGGTGGAGAGCGGGGCGAGGGCGGGGTCGACCTTGACGGCGTTCTTGGCGTCGACGACGGCGAATTCGCGCCAGCCGAGGAAATGCAGGACGTGGTCGCCGACGGCGATGGTGTCGGCGTTGGAGGCGATGACCTCGCCGACGGCGCCACCCTGCATGACCTTGCCGAGTTCATAGGGGGCGGCGTAGGACTTGGCCGCGCTCATCCGGCCGCGCATGTAGGGGTCGACCGAGACGTAGGCGTTCCGCACCAGCACCTGTCCCTCGCCCGGCGTGGGGACCTCGGTCTCGACCAGGGAGAAGTCCTCCGGCTTCGGCCAGCCGACGGGACGGCTGAGCAGGTGCCATTCACGGTTGATCATGACAAGCGCCTTTCTTCGTGGGGGGAGGTGCGTGGCGGCGGCAAAATACTTCACCACCTTAAACAACCATGCGCTTGAATATTTCATGGTGTCAAGTAACAGGGTACGCTGGGCCCCATGCCCACGCGAGCGAAGAGCCGTCCCGACCCGCTGACCATGGAGGTCGTCGAGCTGATCGGCGACGTCGTGACACGGTTCTACGCGGACTACGAGGAGGCGGCGGGCGACCACTCGCTGACCGGGGCACAGGCCCGTCTGCTCAGCCTGCTCTCCCTGGAACCGCTGCCGATGCGCAAGCTGGCGCACAAGCTGAAGTGCGAGCCGTCGAACGTCACGGGGATCGTGGACCGGCTGGAAGCGCGTGGCCTGGTCGAGCGCCGCCCCGACCCGGCGGACCGGCGGGTGAAGCTGGCGGCGGCCACGGAGGAGGGGCTGCGGACGGCCCGCAGTCTGCGCGAGTCGCTGCGGTTCGCGAAGGAGCCGCTGGCCGGGTTGTCCGACGAGGAGCGGCTGGCGCTGCGCGGACTGCTGCGCCGGATGCTGGACCGCTGAACCCGGTTCCGCTCGCCTTACGAACCCCCGACTCCCGCTGTCGCGGCCGTCGTTGACTCAGGAACACCACCACAGGATCTGCCTGCATGTCTGTGAAGGCGACGGTGCCGGGCTGGGGTCGGCGGTGGTGGGGTTCGCGGTCGGAGCGGCCGTCGGTGCCGCGCTGGTCCCCGGCGCGGGGGCCGAGGCGGTGGAGCCGGTGCCGCCCGTCAGCGCGGGCGCGCCCGACACCTCCGCGGTGTCCGGGTCCTTGGGGCCCTTCGTGCCCTTGGCCGACGCCGATGCCGACGGTGTGGCGGACCCGGACGCGGTGGCCTCCGCCGTCGGCGTGCCGCCCTCGCCGCCCGCGGTGTCTCCCAGTGGCTGAGCGGTCTCGTCCGCCCCCGTGGACGCCTCGCTCTGCGCCGCGATGTCGCCGGACGTGGCGGGCTTCCCGGCGGAGAACGGCGCGTCCATGCCCAGTTCCGCCAGGCTCAGCCCGCCGGCCGCCAGGACGAACCCGGCCGTGACGAGCAGGACCCGGCGGCGGCGCCGGCGATGCGCCGCGGCCTTACGATCGCGACGGCTTCCGCCGCCGGCCCGACCGCCTCGGGACCCGGCCGCCTCAGGACCGTCCGCCGCCGTGGAGCCGCCCGCCTCCTCGAAGCCCTCGGAGTCCCCCAACTCGTCCGGTTCATCCGGGACTTCGCCCGCGCTCCCGTCCCAGGCGTCCATCCCCGCGCCGGAACCCGAACCCGCACCCGTACGCGAGCCCGCACTCAGACCCGAGCCCGAACTCACACCCGGACCCGAGCCCGCACCCATACCCGCACCGGCGCCCACGTCCGCGCCCGAACCCGCACCCACGCCTACGCCCCCGCCCGTCCACAGGCGCGCGTCACCCCCCTCCGCGTACGCAGGTGGGGGTTCCGCTGGCGTTTCGACTGGCGTGCCGCACCCGGGGCACGCGAGGGCGCCGTTGAGGTGCCGACCGCACGGGTGGCAATAGTCCATGACGCGGGAAGACTAGGTTCCGCGCAGGTCTCGTTCATAGGCACGGCTGTGAAAGTTCTGTGCTGAACTGGCCGTTCCGGCGCGGGGAGTTGCGACATGCCACCCAAAGGACGGCCAATGGGCCACCGACCGGCCGGGACGCGTGTCGAAACTCTTGCCGAAACTGTTACATGTTCGACCCATTGACACCCCTGCCCCGTCCTCCTTACTGTCACGCCAGGATTTCGAACGTGAGCCGAAATTTCGAACGTACTGATCGAGCCGACGAACAGGCCGACGGAAGCAACGAGGGGCAACAGCCGTGCGCATCACCGGAATCAGCACACACGTGGTCGGGACGCCGTGGCGCAACCTGACGTACGTCCAGGTGCACACCGACGAAGGGATCACAGGAGTCGGCGAGACCCGGATGCTGGGCCACACCGACGCACTGATCGGCTATCTGCGGGAGGCCGAGGCCAATCACATTCTCGGGTCCGACCCGTTCGCAGTGGAAGACCTCGTACGGCGGATGAAGTACGGCGACTACGGCCGGGCCGGTGAGATCGTGATGTCCGGCATCGCCGTGATCGAGATGGCCTGCTGGGACATCAAGGGCAAGGCGCTCGGGGTGCCGGTGTGGCAGCTGCTCGGCGGCAAGGTCACCGACAAGGTCAAGGCGTACGCCAACGGCTGGTACACCACCGAGCGGACCCCCGAGGCCTACCACAAGGCCGCGCAGGGAGTCGTCGAGCGCGGCTACAAGGCGCTGAAGATCGACCCGTTCGGGACCGGGCACTTCGAGCTCGACCACGAGCAGACCCGCTACGCGGTCTCCCTCATCGAGGCCGTACGGGACGCGATCGGGCCGGACACCGAGCTGATGCTGGAGATGCACGGCCGGTTCTCGCCGTCGACCGCCGTACGGCTGGCGCACGAACTCGCCCCGTTCAAGCCCGCGTGGCTGGAGGAGCCGGTCCCGCCGGAGAACCTGAAGGCGCTGGAGAAGGTCGCCGCCAAGGTGGACATCCCGATCGCCACGGGTGAACGCATCCACGACCGCATCGAGTTCCGCGAGCTGTTCGAGAGCCAGGCCGTGGACATCATCCAGCCCGACGTCGGCCACCTCGGCGGCATCTGGGAGACGCGCAAGCTCGCCGCGACCGCCGAGGCGCACTACGTGCTCGTCGCCCCGCACAACGTCGGCGGCCCGGTCCTGACCGCCGCCTCCCTCCAAGTCGGCTTCAGCTCCCCGAACTTCAAGATCCTGGAGCACTTCAACGACTTCGCCGACTCGGAGATCAAGAAGGTCGTGAAGGGCGCCCCGCAGGTGATCGACGGCTACTTCCACCTCTCCGACGCCCCCGGTCTCGGAGTCGAGCTGGACACCGACGCGGCGGCCGAATTCCCGCAGCAGCAGGCCCGGTTCGACCTGTGGGCGGACGGCTGGGAGCAGCGCAGGCCGAAGGCGAAGAAGTGAGCGGCGCGGTCGTCGTCGACGGACCCGGCGAGCACCGGCTGACCGGGCACGAGCCCCGGCAGCCGGCGGCCGGCGAGGCCCTGGTGCGGGTCCACGCGGTCGGTATCTGCGGCAGCGACCGCGAGGTGTACCAGGGCAACCGGCCCGAGGGGTACGTCCGTTACCCGCTCACGCCCGGCCACGAGTGGTCCGGAACGGTGGCGGCGGTCGGCGCGGACGTACCCTCGGACCTCGTGGGACGCAAGGTGGTCGGCGAGGGCTTCCGCAACTGCCAGGTCTGCGACCGCTGTCACGCGGGCGAGACGACCCTGTGCACCGCCGGGTACGAGGAGACCGGGTTCACCCAGCCCGGCGCGATGGCCGGCACGCTCACGCTCCCCGCCCGGCTGCTCCATGTCCTGGCGGACGACGCCGACTTGACGGCCGCCGCGCTGCTGGAGCCGGCCGCGTGCGTCGCCGCCGCCGCGCTGAAGGCGAACGCGCGGCCGGGCGAGCGGACGGCCGTCGTCGGGACCGGAACGCTCGGGATGTTCGCGGTGCAGTTCCTGAGGGCGGGCTCCCCCGCCGAGCTGCTCGTGGTGGGCACCCGGACCGAACGGGAAGAGCTGGCAAGGGAGTTCGGCGCGACCGACTTCCGTACCAAGGACCAGGAGCTGCCCGACGACTTCGACGTCGTGATCGAGACCGCCGGGTCCGCGTCGGCCGCCCGCACCGCCGCCGCCCTGCTGCGGCGCGGCGGACGGCTGGTCCTGACGGGTATCCCGGCGGCGGGCGCCGAGGGTCTGGACCCGACCGATCTGGTGGTGCGGCAGCTGGAGGTGCACACCGTCTTCGGGGCACCGCCGGACGCCTGGGCGCACACGGTGCGGGTGTTCGGGGCCGGGTTGCTTGATCCGCTGCCCCTGGTCACCCATGAGCTGCCGCTCGCCGAGTTCCCGCGCGCCATCGAGCTGGTCGGGGCAGGCGATCCCAAGGTCGGCAAGGTGCTGTTGCGGCCGTAGGAACCCCAGCCGTACGCCGGTGCGGGGTGACCTGACAATCTCGCACCGGCGTACCACCCGTTCTTCTTCTGAACCCAGAGCCGCGAACCTTGACCGAGATAACGAACACGAAGGACAGCTTGTGACCGACGCTACCGCCACTGCCGCCCGCAGGCCCGGTGAGCAGGTGCTCTCCGCGCTCGGCCTGGGCGCCCCCGCCCACGACCCCGCGGACACCTCGCCCCACGCCTTCCCCGGCGGTGGCCGCTGGCGCACCGAGATCCCTTCCTGCGAGGGTCCCGAGGCCGTGTCCGTGGTCCTCAAGGAGTCCTCGCGCCTCGATGTGCCGATCCACCGGATCAGCCAGGGCAGCGGCGTCTGGATGCTGACCGACGCCGAGATCACCGAGATGGTCGAGGCGACCGCCGAACGGGACATCGAGCTGTGCCTGTTCACCGGTCCGCGCGGGACGTGGGACATCGGCGGTTCGATCCGCAGCGACTCGCGCGGGGCGGGGCTGCGGGCCCGGGGCCACGACGCGGTCGCCGGCTGTGTCGAAGACGCCGTCCGCGCAACGGAGTTGGGCGTCAAGTGCCTGCTCGTCGCCGACGAGGGCGTGCTGTGGACGCTGCACCGGGCGCGGGTCGCCGGGATCATCCCGGCCGACACCACGCTCAAGGTGTCGGCGCTGATCGGGCCGGTCAACCCGGCGTCGTACGCGGTCTACGAGCGGCTCGGCGCCGACTCGCTGAACGTGCCCAGCGACCTGACGCTGGATCACCTCACGGAGATCCGGCGGGTGTCCGCCGCTCCCATGGACATGTACATCGAGGCCCCCGACGACCTGGGCGGCTATGTGCGGATGTACGAGGTCGCCGAGCTGATCCGGCGCGGCGCACCGCTCTATCTGAAGTTCGGTCTGTCCAAGGCCCCCGGTATCTACCCGTGGGGCACCCACCTGCGGGACGTGACCCTGGACACCGCGCGGGAGCGGGTGCGGCGCGGCCGGCTCGCTCTCGACCTGCTCGCCCGGCACGGCGCGGACGGCGACATGGCGCCGCTCGGTTCCCGGCTGCCCGGCACGCTCCAGCGCTTCCCCGCCGAAGCCTGAACCACCCCCTGGGGCCCTCCCGGGAACTGGCTCGACCTCTCAACGACGAGAAGAATGAGGAAAGATCACATGCGCAACCGCAGAAGCACCCTCACGGTGATAGCCGGCGCCGCCTCCCTCGCCCTCGCCCTGTCCGCGTGCGGGCAGAGCGGCTCGGGCGGAAGCAACGAGAAGGCGAGCGACTCCAAGGGCGGCACCATCGGCATCGCGATGCCGACCAAGTCCTCGGAGCGGTGGATCTCCGACGGCAACAACCTCGTCAACGACATCAAGGCCAAGGGGTACAAGACCAAGCTGGTCTTCGGCCAGGACGACCCGGACACCCAGGTCTCGCAGATCGAGAACCTGATCACGCAGGGCGTCAAGGGCCTGGTCATCGCTGCGATCGACAACAAGTCGCTGAACAACGTGCTCCAGGAGGCCGCGGACGCCCACATCCCGGTCATCGCCTACGACCGGCTGATCCTCGGTACCAAGAACGTCGACTACTACGCGTCCTTCGACAACGAGAAGGTCGGTGTCGAGCAGGGCACGTACATCGTGCACAAGCTGGGCCTGGACAGCGGCAAGAAGGGCCCGTTCAACATCGAGCTCTTCGCCGGCTCCAACGACGACAACAACACCAAGTACTTCTTCAACGGCGCGATGAGCGTGCTTCAGCCGTACATCGACAAGAAGCAGCTGGTGGTCAAGTCCGGCCAGACCGCGCTGAACAAGGTCACGACGCTGCGCTGGGACGGCGCGACCGCGCAGTCGCGCATGGAGGACATCCTCACCTCCTCCTACAAGTCCGTGAAGGTCAACGCGGTGCTCTCGCCCTACGACGGCATCTCGATCGGCATCCTCGCCGCGCTGAAGTCGGACGGCTACGGTTCCGCCGCCCAGCCGCTGCCCGTCATCACCGGCCAGGACGCCGAGCTGGCCTCGGTGAAGTCGATCATCGCGGGTGAGCAGACGCAGACCGTCTACAAGGACCTCCGCAAGCTCGCCAAGGTCGCCGCCACCATGGTCGACGACGCGCTGAACAAGAAGACCCCGCAGGTCAACGACACCAAGACCTACGACAACGGCAGCAAGGTCGTGCCCGCCTACCTGCTCCAGCCGGTGAGCGTGGACAAGAGCAACTACGAGGACGTGCTGGTCAAGGGCGGCTACTACACCGAGTCCGAACTGAAGTAGTCCCGTCCCCCACCCGACCCCTCACTTGATTGGAAGGCACGACCATGGCGGGACCCGTCCTGGAAATGCGCTCGATCGTCAAGACCTTTCCCGGTGTCAAAGCGCTGTCGGACGTGACGTTGACGGTCCGTCAGGGCGAGGTCCACGCCATCTGCGGGGAGAACGGCGCCGGCAAGTCCACCTTGATGAAGGTGCTCTCCGGCGTCCATCCGCACGGCAGTTACGAGGGCGACATCCTCTTCGAAGGAGAGGAGTGCCACTTCCGGGACATCCGGGCGAGCGAGCAGCACGGCATCGTCATCATCCACCAGGAGCTGGCGCTGGTGCCGTACCTCTCCATCGCGGAGAACATCTTCCTCGGCAACGAGCACGCCACGCGGGGGCTCATCAACTGGAACGAGACCCTCAAGCACGGCACCGAACTGCTGCGCCGGGTCGGGCTCGGCGACCACCCGGAGACCCGCGTCGCCGACATCGGCGTGGGCAAGCAGCAGCTCGTGGAGATCGCGAAGGCGCTGTCGAAGAAGGTCAAGCTGCTGATCCTCGACGAGCCGACGGCGGCTCTGAACGACGAGGACAGCGACAAACTCCTGGATCTCATCCTGGAGTTGAAGAACCAGGGCATCACCTCGATCATCATCTCGCACAAGCTGAACGAGATCCGCAAGGTCGCCGACTCGGTGACGATCCTGCGCGACGGCCGGTCGATCGAGACGCTCGACGTGAAGGCGCCGGAGACCACCGAGGAGCGGATCATCTCCGGCATGGTCGGCCGCGACCTCGACCACCGCTTCCCCGAGCGCACCCCGCACCGGGCGGAGGTGGACGCGGCGCCCGCGCTGGAGATCCGCGACTGGACGGTGCACCACCCGATCGACCAGCAGCGCAAGGTCGTCGACGGCGTGTCCATCAACGTGCGGCGGGGCGAGATCGTGGGCATCGCAGGCCTCATGGGCGCCGGCCGCACCGAACTCGCGATGAGCGTCTTCGGACGTTCCTACGGGCGGTACGCGGGCGGCACGGTCCTCAAGGACGGCACGGAGATCCGTACGAAGACGGTCGCCGAGGCGATCGGACACGGCATCGCGTACGTCACCGAGGACCGCAAGCACTACGGTCTCAACCTCATCGACACCATCAACCGGAACATCTCGCTGGCCGCCCTGGGGAAGGTGTCCCGGCGCGGTGTGGTCGACGAGCACGAGGAGCGGCAGGTCGCCGAGGGCTTCCGCACCTCGATGAACATCAAGGCGCCGACGGTCTTCGAGCCGGTGGGCAAGTTGTCCGGCGGCAACCAGCAGAAGGTCGTCCTCAGCAAGTGGATCTTCGCGGGTCCGGACGTGCTGATCCTGGACGAACCGACCCGCGGTATCGACGTGGGTGCCAAGTACGAGATCTACACGGTCATCGACAAACTGGCCGCCGAGGGCAAGGCGGTCGTCTTCATCTCCTCGGAGCTGCCCGAGCTGCTCGGCATGTGCGACCGCATCTACACGATGGCCGCCGGGCGGCTGACCGGTGAGGTCGCGCGTGCCGAGGCCACGCAGGAAGTGCTGATGCGCCAGATGACAAAGGACAAAGAGGTATCGCGATGAGCACGGATGTGACCGCCAAGAGCCCGGCCCCCGCGCCGCCGGGCAAGAGCGGACCGGCCGCGGGTGGCGGCCTGTTGCGGCTGGTCCTGGACGGTATGCGCCGCAACATGCGGCAGTACGGCATGCTGATCGCGCTCGGCCTGATCGTGGTCTTCTTCGAGGTGCGCACCGGCGGCGACCTGCTGCTGCCGCGCAACGTCTCGAACCTGGTGCTGCAGAACAGCTACATCCTGATCCTGGCCATCGGCATGATGCTGGTCATCATCGCCGGGCACATCGATCTGTCGGTCGGTTCACTGACGGCGTTCGTGGGCGCCTTCGCGGCCGTGCTGACCGTCAGCCACCATGTGGCGTGGCCGGTCGCCGTGGTGCTGTGCCTGCTGATGGGCGCGGTGGCGGGCTCCGTACAGGGCCTGTTGATCGCCTACGCCGGGATACCGTCGTTCATCGTCACCCTGGCCGGGATGCTGCTGTTCCGCGGTCTGACGGAGATCCTGCTCCAGGGCCAGACGCTCGGCCCGTTCCCGGGCGGTTTGCAGAAGATAGGCAACGGCTTCCTGCCCGCCGTCGGCCCGAACACCAACTACCACAACATCACGCTGCTGCTCGGTCTGGTGATGGTCACCGCCGTGGTGCTCCAGGAGGTGCGTGACCGGCGCCGGCAGCGGGAGTTCTCGCTGGACGTCGTGCCGGTGCAGTTCTTCGCCCTCAAGCTGGCGATCATCGTGGCGGCGATCGCGTGGCTGACGCTGCTGCTCGCCAGCTACAACGGCGCGCCGATCGTGCTGATCATCCTCGGTGTCCTGGTCGCCGGTTACGGCTACGTCATGCGCAACGCGGTCTTCGGCCGGCACATCTACGCCATCGGCGGCAACCTGCCGGCGGCCAAGCTGTCCGGTGTCAAGGACAAGCGGATCACCTTCCAGGTCTTCCTCAACATGGGCGTGCTCGCGGCCCTGGCGGGCATCGTGGTCGCCGCCCGCCTGAACGCGGCCTCGCCGAAGGCCGGCGTCAGCTACGAACTGGAGGCGATCGCCTCCTCGTTCATCGGTGGCGCGTCCATGAGCGGCGGTGTCGGCACGGTTCTCGGTGCCATCATCGGCGGTCTCGTCCTCGGCGTGCTGAACAACGGCATGAACCTCCTCAGTGTCGGCACCGACTGGCAACAGGTCATCAAGGGCCTCGCCCTGCTGGCCGCGGTCGGCTTCGACGTGTGGAACAAGCGCAAGTCCGGTTCGTAATTCAGCCCGGGCCCCGCCCGTCGCGAGGCGGGACGGGGCCCCTTCCATGTGCAGGAGCCGCAGTGGAACTGAACAGACGCACGGTCATTGCAGGAGCGGCCGCCGCGGGCATCGCCGCGAGCACGCTGGGAACAGGGACGGCGCAGGCCGCGTCGGACGGCAGGAGGCCCGTGAAGGAACTCTTCGGCACGCTCGCGGACGGAACGAAGGTCCACCGCTGGTCGCTGGCGAACGGCGGGACCCGCCTGAAGGTCCTCTCCTACGGCGGCATCGTCCAGTCGCTGGAGATCCCCGACCGGCACGGCACGTACGCCAACGTGTCGCTGGGCTACGACAACCTGGCCGCCTACGTGGCCGGCACCACGTTCTTCGGCGCGACCATCGGCCGGTACGGGAACCGCATCGCCAAGGGGCGGTTCACCCTGGACGGCAAGAGCTACCAGCTCTCCGTCAACGACGGTGTCAACAGCCTGCACGGCGGCGCCAAGGGCTTCAACACGAAGGTGTGGGACGTCGAGCCCTTCACCTCGGGCTCCGACGTCGGCCTGCACCTGTACTACACCAGCGTCGACGGGGAGATGGGGTACCCGGGCACCCTCAGGACGAAGGTGACGTACACCCTGACCCGGAACGGCGACTGGCGCATCGACTACACGGCCACCACCGACAAGGCGACCGTGGTCAACCTGACCAACCACACCTACTACAACCTCGCGGGCGAGGGCAACGGCGGCATCTACGACCACGAACTCACCATCGCCGCGAGCCGTTACACGCCCACCGACTCCGGTCTGATCCCCACCGGCGAACTGGCGAAGATCGCGGGCACCCCCTTCGACTTCCGCAAGGCCAAGCCGATCGGCCGCGACATCCGCGCCGGCCACCCGCAGCAGGTCACCGCCAAGGGCTACGACCACAACTGGGTCCTGGACAAGGGCGTCACGGCGAAGCCCGAGCACATCGCCACGCTGCGGGACCCCGCCTCCGGGCGCACCCTGAAGATCGCCACCGACCAGCCGGGCCTCCAGTTCTACTCGGGCAACTTCCTGGACGGCACCCTGACCGGCACCTCCGGACGCACCTACCGGCAGGGCGACGCACTGGCCCTGGAGACCCAGCACTACCCGGACTCCCCAAACCAGCCGTCCTGGCCGTCGACGGTGCTGCGGCCCGGCCAGACCTACCGGACGACGACGATCCACTCGTTCGGAGCCTGACCGGCCGCGACCGGACGCGGGGTTCGGGCCCGGGGTTCCCGAACTCACACTCTCTTCACACACGTTGAACAGCGCCACGCTCGTCTCCGTATTCAAGGGTGGCCCGCGCTCCCCCGCGCGGGCCACCCAGACGACGGGCCCGGTCGTCCCCACCGGGCCCGCCTGCGACGGAGGTTCCCTTGGCCGACTCCAACGTCACCTCGCTCTTCCGCGGTACGGCGGCGCACAGCCCGTCGATGGCGGCGTTGACGCGAGAGGGCGACGGCTCAGGCCCGGTGGACTTCTGCATCCCGTGCAACCCCTACTTCCCCACCCCCGCCATGTTCGACGCGATGGCGAGCCGGCTGCGCGACATCATCACGTACTACCCGAGCGGCGCCGACACGATCACGGCCGAGCTGTGCAGCCTGCTCAACCTTCCGCCGCAGTGTGTGGCGATGGGCAACGGTTCCACCGAACTGATCACGTGGATCGACCACTTGCTGGTCCGCGAGTCCCTCGCCATCCCCGTCCCCACCTTCGGCCGCTGGACCGACCAGCCCATGGAGACCGGCAAGCGGGTCGACATGTTCCCGCTCCAGGAGTCCAGCGGCTTCGCCCTCGACCTGTCGCAGTACGCGGAGTTCATCCGCAAGCGGAACACCAGGGTCGCGGTGATCTGCAACCCCAACAACCCCGACGGCGGCTTCCTGCACAAGCAGGCGCTGACCCAGTTCATGGACGCGATGGCCGACCTGGACCTGATCATCGTGGACGAGTCGTTCCTGGAGTTCGCCGACGCGGAGGCCGAACCGAGCGTCGTACAGGAGGCGATGCTGCGGCCCAACGTGATCGTGCTGCGCAGCCTCGGCAAGAACTTCGGTCTGCACGGCATCCGGTTCGGCTATCTGGTTGCCAACCCCTCGCTGGCCGGCCGGATCCGCTCGATGCTCCCCAAGTGGAACCTCAACTCCTTCGCCGAACACGTGGTGTTCATGCTGAAGGAGCACGGCGCCGAGTACGCGCAGAGCCTTCAGCAGGTGCGCCGGGACCGGCTCGACATGGCCGGCCACCTCTCGGCGCTGCCCGGCCTGACGGTCTACCCGTCGCAGGGCAACTTCCTCTTCGTACGCCTCCCCGTGGGCGCCGAAGGCACCGTGGTCCGGGACCGGATGCTCACCGAGCACCGCATCCTGGTCCGCGAGTGCGGCAACAAGATCGGATCGTCCAGCCGCTTCCTGCGGCTCGTGGTGCGCCCCCAGGTGGACGTGCGTCGCCTGGTGTCCGGCCTGGAACAGGTGCTCTACGGGACCAGGAGGGGAGCCGCCGTACCCGAGCTGAGTACCGGGACCAACTACAGCTCGGGTACGGCGGCCGTTGACCGGTTGGTCAGCGCGACCAACGGGGCCGGTATGCCGGGGCTGGCCGCTCAGGCGCTCGCCGCCGCCCCGGCACCGGGTCCCGCGATGCCGCTGCCCGCCGCGGCGGCGCAGAGCCGGCAGATACCGGAGCCGATGGCCCCGCAGCCCCAGCCCTCGCAGCCCCCGCGGCAACCCCAGCCGGCCCCGATGCCGATGGTGGCCGCCGCGCAGTCCCAGCAGATGCCGATGGTCGCCGCCGCCCAGTCCCAGCAGATGCCGATGACGGCGATGGGCGCCCAGCAGTCGAACGGCGTCGGGATGCCCATGCAGGCCGTGGCGCAGATGCAGCAGTTCCCGCAGCAGAGGGAACCGGCCCCGCAGCAGCAGATGCCGCAGATGCCCCAGCAGATGCCGCAGATGCCCCAGCAGCAGCCCTACGGGACTCCCACCCCGGCGCCGTTCCCCTCGCCGGTTCCCGAGCCCGCCCCGATGCCGGGGCTCACTCCGCCCGGTGTGCCGGCCCGGAACGGGCTCACGGCGGCGCAGGTGCGGGGTACGACGAGTCCGGCCGGTATGCAGAACCTGGCGCCGGCCCCGGCCACCGGGTGGCCCAACGCGCAGAGCTGGCCGAACGCGGCGGGGATGGGCCAGGCCGGGTAGCCGGCCGGTCCTACGGGTTCTCCCAGGCCGCCGGTTCCGCCGCCAGCAGCCGCACCGGCTCCGGCAGCGTGTCCGCCGCGATGTCCGCGACCGTGACGCCCTCCAAGATGCGGCGAACGTTGGCGCGCAGCGCGATCCACAGGGGCAGCAGCGGTTCGGCCGAGCCCGTGTAGGACAGCCCGGTCGGGCGTTCGCCGCGGACGGAGACGATCGGGCCGTCGACGGCCCGGATCACGTCGGCGACGGTGATCGCGCCGGCCTCCCGGGCGAGCCGGTAGCCGCCGCCCCCGCCGCGCCGGCTGTCGACGATCCCGGCCCGCCGCAGATCGCCGAGGATGCCCTCCAGGAACTTGTGCGGGATGTCCTGGACGCGGGCGATGGCCTCCGCTTTCACCGGGCCGCCGTCGGTCCGTACGGCGAGCTCCAGGACCGCCCGTACCGCGTAATCCGCCCGTGCCGAGATCCTCATGCGTCCATTGTGGGCCCGTGTGGCGTACAGAATGGCCCCGCACGACAAGACCCCGCACGACGGCCTTCCTGGGCGACCACGGAGGATGGTCCCGCACGTGCCGCCGACGGACCGCACCCGGGAGGAGCTTCCTTTGGAGCTGAGCCGACGTACCTTCAGCACTCTGGCCGGGACGGCCGTGCTCGGCTTCGCGCTGGGCGGCGGGAGCGCGGGCACCTCCGACGCGTACGCGTCGCACGTGGTGCCGACCGGCCCCGCGCCCGGCCCGCCGGGCGCGGACGGGCTGCGGCACACCGTCGGCCACGACCGCTACTCGCTGATCGTGGACGGCCGGCGGCTGGTGCTGTGGTCGGGCGAGATGCACCCCTTCCGGCTCCCCAGCCCGTCCCTGTGGCGGGACGTCCTGCAGAAGATGCGCGCCTTCGGCTACAACGCGGTCAGCGTCTACGTGTCCTGGAACTACCACTCCGCCGCCCCGGGACAGTACGACTTCACGGGCGTCCGCGATCTCGACCTGTTCCTGCGTACGGCCGCCGAGACCGGGCTCTACGTCGTCCTGCGCCCGGGGCCGTACATCAACGCGGAGATCGACGGCGGCGGCTTCCCCGGCTGGCTGACGGCCACCGCGGGCACCGCGCGGACCGCCGACCCGACCTATCTGTCCCACGCCGACGAGTGGCTGACGGCCGTCAACGGCATCGTCTCCCGGCATCTCTTCACCCGGGGCACCGGCACGGTCCTGCTCTACCAGATCGAGAACGAGTACGACTCCCACGTCACCGAACCGGCCGGGCGGGCGTACATGTCCCACCTGTACCGGAAGGTGCGCGCCGACGGGATCGACGTACCGCTGTTCCACAACGACAAGGGGCGCAACGGGTACTGGACCCCCGGGTCCTTCGACACCGGTGGCGAGAAGGGGCGTTGGCTCTACGGCTTCGACGGTTACCCGTCGCCCTCCCAAGTCCCCTCGGACTGGGGGCACTTCGGGGCCGGTGGCGCCCGGGGCGGTGCGACGGCCAGTCCCCGCACCCCGGGTTTCGTGCCGGAGTTCGGCGGCGGCTGGTTCGATCCGTGGGGCGGGTCGTGGTTCCAGGGGAAGGGGTACGCGGAGTCCCGGCGGACGCGTGACGCCGCGTACGAGCGGCGGTTCTATCTCACCAACCTCGCCAACGGACTCACCCTGCACAACGTCTACATGACGTTCGGCGGCACCTCGTGGGGCTGGCTGCCCGCGCCGGTCGTCTACACGTCCTACGACTACGGCGCCACCTTCGACGAGGGCCGCAACCCGACCGCCAAGCTGGTCCCGATGCACCAGCTCGGGCACCTGCTCCAGCGCGTGCCCGACCTGGCGAAGCTGGACCGGGCCGCGGACGTCCGGGTGGAGGGGCTCAAGGTCTACCACCTCACCAACCCCGACACCGGCTCCCACGTCTACGTCCTGCGCAACGACGGGACGGCCGAGGTCTCCTCGACGCTGCCGACCGCCGCCGCCGACGTGGAGGTCACCGTCCCGGCCCGGGACGCCCGGCTGCTGGTCACCGAACTCGCCCTCGGCAAGAGGAAGTTGAAGTACGCGACGGTCTCGCCGATGCTGACCCTCACGGCCGGCCGGTCGGAGATCGCGCTCTTCGCCGGACGGCACGGCGAGATGGCCCACGTGGCGCTGGACTGCCCGGCCGAGCCGGTCGTCACCCGTCTCGACGCGGAGGCCGCCTGGGCCTACGACAGCGGCCGGTTGCACGTCACGGCCCCGCTCGGCGTCGGCGGGCTGACCCGGGTGCTCGTCGAGGGCGGCGGCATCGACACCCCGCTGCTGCTGTTCCTCGCCGACGAGACGACCTCCGTACGGCTGTGGCCGGTCGAGACCCCGTCCGGCTCGGTGCTGGTCTACGGTCCCGCGCTGGTGCGGTCGGCCGCCGTGCACGGCACCACCGTGCGGCTCACCGGCGACACCGTCGGGGAGACCGGGCTGGAGGTGTGGGGGCCGCGCGGGATCGACTCGGTGGAGTGGAACGGGCGCCCGGTGGCCACGATCGTCACCAACTCCGGGAGCCTGCGGGCGAGCGTGCTGCTGCCCGGGGTCACACCGGTCACGCTGCCCGCGCTCGACGGCTGGCGGCGGCGTACGGAGAACCCGGAGTCCGCCCCCGGCTTCGACGACTCCGCCTGGACGGTGGCGGACCGGACGTCGTCGTTCAGCACGACACCCGTGCCCGCCGGACAGCCCGTGCTCTTCGCGGACGACTACGGCTTCCACTACGGCGACGTCTGGTACCGGGGCCGGTTCACCACCGACGACAAGAGCGGCGTCGAGTCCGTCTCCCTCGCCTACAGCACCGGCACCCAGGGCCTGCTGATGGCCTGGCTGGACGGGAGGCCGCTGGGCACGCACCGGATGCCGGTGCCCGACAACAGCACCGTACGGCAGGGCACGTGGACCGCGACGGCCGTCTTCCCGGTGCCGAAGAAGCTGCGCGGAGCGGGCGACCGGGTGCTGTCGGTGCTCGTCCGGCGGATGCAGCACGACCAGGACGGCAAGGCCCTCGACACCCACAAGGCGGCCCGCGGACTGACCGCGGTGACCTTCAAGGGGGCTTCGCCGAAGGTGAGTTGGCGGCTCCAGGGCGAGGCGTCCGCCGACCCGGTGCGCGGGCCGCAGAACAACGGCGGTCTGTACGGGGAGCGGGAGGGCTGGCATCTGCCGGGGTACGCGGACGGTGGATGGGACCCCGTCGAGCTGCCCCGGGCCGACCGGGGACAGGGCGTCACCTGGTACCGGACGGAGTTCGGACTCACCGTCGACTCCGGTGTGGACGCCTCTATCGGGCTGGTCCTCGACGACGATCCGGCGCGCGCCTACCGCGTCCAGATCTTCCTCAACGGCTGGAACATGGGCCAGTACGTCAACGACGTCGGCCCGCAGCACACCTTCGTCCTGCCGAACGGCATCCTGCGCACCCGCGGCGCCAACACCCTGGCGCTGGCCGTCCTCTCCGACGGCACCACACCCGCGGGCCCGAAGGACGTCCGGCTGACCCTGCTGGGCAGCGCGGCCGGCGGAGTGCGGGTGGACCCGGTCGCCTCCCCCGGCCGCTGAGCGCCGAAGCCCCGCCGGAACCCGCTACGCCAGCCGGATCACGTTCCAGGAGAGCGGCTCCAGTACGGCGGTGAGGGTGCCGTCCCGCAGCGCGGTGCCCTCGACCGGGTGCGGGGCGACCCGCTCCGGCGCGTCGAGGGTGTTGCGGGCGCCGGGGTCGGCGTCCGCGAGCGCGCTGTGCTCGACGACCGACGTCAACGCGAGCCCGTGCAGGGCCACTTCGAGCGGCAGCGGCTCGGCGCGGTCCCGGTTGACCGCGAAGACGGTGACCGAACCGTCCTCGCCGCGCACGGCGGTGGCGTGCAGCAGGTCGGTCTCGCCGTACTCGCGGGTGCCGTAGGTCGGCGAGTCGACGCGGACGTCCAGGACCCGGCCACGGCCGTACCGGGAGGCCTGCGCGAACGGGAAGAACGTCGTCTGCCGCCAGGCCGGGCCGCCGGGCTCGGTCATGATCGGCGCGATGACGTTGACGAGTTGGGCGAGACAGGCGACGGTGACGCGGTCGGCGTGGCGCAGCAGCGCGATCAGCAGCGAGCCGAACACGACCGCGTCCAGCACGCTGTAGCCGTCCTCCAGCAGCCGCGGGGCCTCCGGCCAGTCGGCGGGGTCGGCGGTGCGGTCGTGCTCCTCCCAGTCCGACTGGTACCAGACGTTCCACTCGTCGAAGGAGAGGTTGATCCTCTTCGGCGACTTGAGCCGGGCGCCCACGTGGTCGCAGGTCGCCACCACGTCCTCGATGAAGGACTCCATGCCGACGGCGGAGGCGAGGAAGGAGCCGATGTCGCCGTCGTGCGGCTGGTAGTAGGCGTGCAGGGAGATGAGGTCGACCACGTCGTACGTCTCCCGCAGGACCGTCGCCTCCCAGGCGGCGAAGGTCGGCATGGCGCGGTGGGAGGAGCCGCAGGCGACCAGTTCGATGCCGGGGTCGAGGCGGCGCATGGCGCGGCCGGTCTCGGCGGCGAGCCTGCCGTACTCCTCGGCGGTCTTGTGGCCGGTCTGCCAGGGGCCGTCCAGCTCGTTGCCGAGGCACCAGAGCCGGATGCCGAAGGGGTCCGGGTCGCCGTGGGCGACGCGCAGGCCTGAAAGGGCCGTGCCGGCCGGGTGGTTGGCGTACTCCTGGAGTTCCAGGGCCTCGGCGACACCGCGGGTGCCGAGGTTGACCGCCACCATGGGTTCGACCCCGGGGCCGATCGCGCGCAGGAAGCCGATGTACTCGGAGAGGCCGAAGCGGTGGCTCTCCGTCGAGCGCCAGGCGAGGTCCAGGCGGCGGGGGCGGTCCTCGGCGGGGCCCACCGAGTCCTCCCACTTGTGGCCGGAGACGAAGTTGCCGCCGGGGTAGCGGACCGTGGTGACCCCGAGTTCGCGGACCAGTTCCAGGACGTCGGTGCGGAGACCGGCGGCGTCGGCGGCCGGGTGGCCGGGTTCGAAGATGCCGGTGTAGACGCAGCGGCCCAGGTGTTCCACGAAGGAGCCGTAGAGGCGGGGGTCGACCGTTCCGACCGTGAAGGCGGGGTCGAGGGTGAAGCGAGCGGCGCGCATCCTGTCCTTTCGTTCGACCTGTCGGATCACGATCGCGAGACCGAACGTGACGCTAGGATTCAGGCGCCCCCGCGTCAATGGGCCGCACATCCGCCGGCCCGTCGGTTTCCCGGCGCTCCTTTCCGGACAGAGTGCGCGTTCCGGTCGCCACAACGGCCACCGAAGGGCCTGACGGCGGTAGTTGGGGGCGCGTAACCTCTGACGGACCGTGCGCCGGACAGTGGGAGAAGGGGGAGCGTACGACGTGGAGACGACCTTCCTCGGCGAGCTGTACACGCCCTTCGCGGGGATTCCCGCAGCGGTCCTCTCCGCCGCCCTCGCGGGCGTCCGGCGGCGGCGGGATCCACTGCCGCGCACGTCGGCGGGGGGTACCACGAGGGCGGGCGGCGTGGCGGGGGTGGCCGGCGCGACGGAAGCCGCCGGTTCGTTCCGGCCGCGTCGACGGTGAGGGTGGCTGAGGCGGCTCATGTCCTGGCATATTGCAGCCGTGCGCACGAAGAAGGAGATGCGCCGGCTGGCCGGCGCCCTCATCGACCCCATGCGCGTACCCGTCCCCGCGGACCCCGAGGCGCTCTTCGAGGCGTTGGTCGAGTCCGTCAGCCGCTGGCGGGGACGCGAAGTCGTCGTGCGCCGCGAGGTGTTCCCGCCGCGCACCGCCAGCGGGCTGTGGCTGGAGGGCGACACGTACGACGTCATCGTGGTCGACCAGCGGGCCGCCGCCTGGCACCAGGTCGTGATCTTCTGCCATGAGGTGTGGCACATGCATCAGCGGAGCGCGCACCCCGCGCCGGCCCCCACAGGCGTCCCCCAACCGGCCGCCGCGCGCACCGACTTCAGCCTCGCCGACGAGCAAGAGGCGGACCGCTTCGGCATGTTGATGAGCGGGCGGCTGCGCCCCTGGCTGGAGACCGTCGCCGAGAGCGGACCCGGCGGCCCCGACGAGGGCGCGGCGGACCTCGCCGGACGTATCGGCGCCGCCCTCAACTACCGCGGGCCACAACGGTGAGCGGCCTCATCAACTACGTCAGCTGCGGCCTGCTCTGGCTGGGCCTGCTGGTGAAGGCGCCGGACCTGGTACGCCACTGGCGCGACCCCTATCTGCGGGTCACCTGTGCCGTGCTGGGCCTGGCCGGTGCCTGCTTCTTCCTCGGGGCGCCGCCGACCGTCGGCGCCGTCAACCACGTCAGCGGCGTCACCAACCTCGCCGCCCCGCTGACCTACGCCTCGATCACCGCGTACAGCGCCTCCTCCCAGGTGCTGATCGTGTACTGGCGGGGCGGCCCGGGGATGCGCCGCACCGCCCGCCGCTGGATCGTCGCCTACGCCTTCGTCCTCGTCGGCATCGCGACGACGTTCGCGCTGGGCCGTACGCCCGTGGAGCGCCGTACCGACCTGGACACCTACTACGCGACCACGCCGTACATCGGCGAGATGATCGTGCTGTACCTGGCCGGGCACCTCGCCGCCGTCAGCGTCACCACCGTGTCGTCGCTGCGCTGGGCCCGGCAGGTGCGCGGCTGGCTGCGCGCCGGGCTGATCACGCTGGGCATCGGCTCGCTGTGCGCGTCCGGGTACAGCGTGACCAAGCTGACCGCCGTGATCGCCCGCTGGTGCGGGCGGGACTGGACGGCGCTCGGCACCATCGTCTCGCCGGCCGCCGCCGGGCTGGGCGCGGTGATCACGGTCGTCGGCGTGCTGATCCCGCTGACCGGGCCCCGGCTGACCCGCCGCCGGCAGGACCGGCGCGCCTACGCCCGCCTGGAGCCGCTGGAGCAGGAGCTGGACGAACTGCTGACCCGGCGCGCGCTGCGGCTGCCCCGGCCGCGCTGGTCCTCCCCCGCGACCCGGCTGGTGTGGCGCAGGACCAGCATCCACAACGCGCTCGGCCACCTGGACGCGTTCTTCGACCGGGCCCTGTACGAACGGACGTTGGAGAGCGCGGCCCGGGCCGGCGGTGACCCGGAGTGGGCCGAGGCGACCGCGTGGGCGGCGGTCCTCGCCGCGGCCGTGGCGGAGGAACGGGAACGCACCGAGCCCCTCGCCGCCGCGCCCGACTGGCACCCGGCCCCGGCGCCGGGTCCGGCCGTACTGGTGCGCATCGCCGACGCGCTGGCGATGTCGCCGCTCGTCGCGGCGGCCCGGGTGCGTACCGGTACGACGGAAGGGAGTTCCCGGGCATGAACCTCGTGGTGTACCTCGCGGCCACCGTCTTCGGGCTGTCCTGCACCGTCCTGCTCGGCAGACCGCTCACCGCCCCGCGCAACCCGCTGACCGTCTCCACCTGCGCGGCGATCGTCCTGGGCGCACTGGTCCTCGTCTGCTCGGCCCCGCTGACCCTGAGCACCGTCAACCGCCTCACGGGCGTCCCCAACTTCGGCGCCCCGCTGACCTACGGCATGCTCTCGGCGTACAGCTGCTCGCTGCTCGTCCTGCTGGTCAACTGGCGGGGCGGCTCGGCGGCCCGCATCCGGCGCCTGGTGCTGCGCTGCATGGCGGCCTACGGTGCGCTGATCGTCGTCATCGTCGTGCTCTTCACGCTGGCCCACGCGGACACCGAGCGGCTCACCGACCTCGACACGTACTACGCCAACACGCCCTACATGCGCGAGATGATCGTGCTCTACCTGCTCGGGCACAGTGCGGCCACGCTGGTGATGTGCACGGTCTGCGTCACCTGGGGGCGCGAGGTGGACGGGCTGCTCAGGGCCGGACTGCGGCTGATCCTGATCGGGACGATGCTGGACGTGGTGGGTTTCCAGCTCGCCAAGTACACGGCGGTGGCGGCCCGTTGGACCGGTCACGACCTCGACTTCCTGTCCACCGGGGTGGCGCCGCGGATGGCCTCGCTGGGCGCCCTCACCTGTTCGCTGGGGTTCGTGCTGCCCAGGCTGCTGCCGGCGGCGCGCGCGCACTGGCACGGGCTGGGCGATCTGCGCCGGCTCGGGCCGCTCTGGTCGGAGGTGCGGTTCGCCTCGCTCGCCCCGAAGCCGCCCTGCACGGTGTGGCAGCTGCCCCGGGTACGGCTGCACTGGCGTGAAGTCTCCATCCACGACGGCCTGTTGGCCCTGGCGCCGTACTTCGACGACCGGGTCAGGGAGCGGACCCGCGACGCCGCGCTGCGGGCCGGGTACACCGCGCACGAGGCCCGGGTCGTGGCCGAGGCGGCGATGGTGGCCGACGCCGCCCGCCGCGCCGCCGCCCGCGAGGAACCCTTCGGCACCCCGAGCACCTACCGGCTCTACGCCACGGAGGTCTCCGGGCCGGGCGGGCTGGTCGAGCTGGCGCGGGCGCTGGCACGATCACGCCTCGTCACCGCCGTACCGGAGGGTACGGTGAAGGCCACCCCTGGCTGAGATCGAGGAGCCCCATGCCGCGCAGAGCTGTCGTCATCGGTGCCGGACTGGCCGGCCTGCTCGCCGCGGCCTCGCTGTCCGCCCACGCGGACGAGGTGATCGTGCTGGAGCGGGACGAGCTGCCCGCCGGGCCGGAGCACCGCAGGGGACTGCCCCAGGGACGGCACGCGCATCTGCTGATGTCCGGCGGGCTGGCCGCGATGGAGGAGCTGGTGCCCGGCGCGGGACTGCGCGGGCGGCTGCTCGCCGCGGGCGCCCACGAGATATCGCTCTCCTCGGGCATGCTGGCCCTGACCGCCGAGGGCTGGATGCGGCGCTGGCGGCACGAGGGGCCGCGGATGGTCACCTGTAGCCGGGCGCTGCTGGACTGGGTGGTGCGCGCGGCGGTGCTGGCGGGTACGGGGGCGCGGGTGCGTACAGCGCGCGGGCTGGGCCTCACCGGCGACGCGGGCCGGGTCACCGGGGTCCGGATCTCGACCGACGCCGGCGAGGAGGTGCTCGACGCCGATCTCGTGGTCGACGCCGGCGGGCGCGGCTCGCGGGTGACGCGGTGGCTGGCGGAGCTCGGGGTGAGCGGGGTCCGGGAACGGACCGTCGACTCCGGGCTCGTCAACGCGACCCGCGTCTACCGCAGGCCGGAGGGGGCCGAGCACTTTCCCCTCACGGTGCTCCAGGCCGACCCGTATGCCTCCCGGCCGGGGCGCAGCGGCATGGTGCTGCCCATCGAGGGCGACCGGTGGATGGTCAGCCTCGCCGGTACGCGCGGCGGTGAGCCGCCCGCCGACCCGGACGGCTTCCTGCGGTACATGCTCGAACTGCCCGACCCCATCCTGGGGCGGCTGGTCTCCGGGGCCGAGCCGCTGACCGACGTGCATGTCAGCCACAGCACCCACAACGCGCGCCGCTATCTGGAGAAGGTCCGGGAGTGGCCCGAGGGGCTGGTGGTCCTCGGTGACGCGCTGGCCACCTTCAACCCCGCCTACGGGCAGGGCATGTCGGTGGCGGCGCTCGAAGTACGGGTGCTGAAGCGGGAGTTGGCGCGGGCGGGGCTCGGCGCGGCCGGTCTGGCCCGGCGGGTGCAGCGCGGGGCGGCGGGTCCGGTGGAGGGCGCCTGGGCGACGGCCATAGGCCAGGACGTCTGGTACCCGGCGACCCGTGGCGGCGACCCCGGCACCGGCGACCGTCTCGTCGCCCGCTACTCCCGCCGCCTGCTGAGGTCGGCCACCGGCTCCTACCCGGCCGCCGCCGCCCTCTGGGACGTCACCAGTCTGGAGGCCGGCCCGTCCCGCCTGCTGCGCCCCGGCGCGCTGCTGGCCGCCGCCAACGGGCCGTTACTGCCGCGGCTTCCGGGTCCGCCACTGACGCCGGAGGAGCGCAAGACGGTGGAGGCGCTGGACCGTACGGCGCCTTGAGGGCGGCCTGGCCCACGGCGTACCGCTCCGGCTGATCACTCCGCAACGGCGGTCGCGGCGCGGGGAGTTGGGGTACGCCCCTCCCCGGCCGCCATCGACTCTCAGCCCGCGAAGGGCGGTTGCGCCACTCCCTTTCCGGCGCCGGGGACCACCAGCAGCGAGCCGGCCACCGGGTGCGGCGCCGTCAGGCCGACGCGGGCGGTGGTGACGTAGAGGTCGGTCAGGTCCGGACCACCGAAGGCGCAGGCCGTGACGCGCGGGACGGGGAGGCGGATCACCCGGTCGAGTTCGCCGTCGGGGGTGTAACGGCGGACCGCGCCGCCGTCCCACAGCGCGACCCAGACACAGCCGTCGGCGTCGACCGTGAGGCCGTCGGGGAAGCCGGCGCCCTCCTCGATCCCGACGAGCCGGCGGCGGTCGGTGACGCGGCCGTCCGCGTACGCGAAGACGTCGACGCGGCGGGTGGGCGAGTCGACGTAGTACATCAGCCGGCCGTCGGGGCTCCAGCCGGTGCCGTTGCTGACCGCCACCGAGTCCAGGACCGTCTCGGCCGAGCCGTCGCCGGTGATCCGGGTGAGGGTGCCGCCGCCGGCCGCCTCGTCGTAGCGCATGGTGCCCGTCCACAGGGCGCCGTCGGGTGCCACGGCCGCGTCGTTGGCACGGCGGCCGGGGACCGGGTCGCGGCGCAGCCAGCGGAACGTGCCGTCGGGGTCGAGGAGTCCCACCCCGTCGCGCAGGTTGAGCGCCAGCCCGCCGCCGGCCCGCGGCTTGGCCGCGCCCACGTGCTGTCCGGTGGAGCGGACCGTGCGCCGGCCGGAGGACGGGTCGTAGGTGTGCACCCGGGAGCCGAGGATGTCGATCCAGATCAGCCGCCCGGCCGCCGCGTCCCAGGTCGGGCCCTCGCCGAGGGTCGCCTCGGCCCGTACCGCCACCTCGTACCTCATCCCACGCTCCGGTGGCCGAGCCGCTCGGACAGTTGCGCGGCGCCCTTCACGGCGAGCTGCTCCAGCTCGACGCGGCGCTCGTCGCTCCAGCGGATCATGGGCACCGAGATGGAGAGCGCGGCGACGACCTGGCCGGTGCGGTCGCGCACCGGGGCGGCCACGCAGGAGACGTCCGGGTTGGACTCGCGGCTCTCCACCGCGACCCCGCGCTCCCGGATCCCGGCGAGCGCCGCGCGCAGGGCGTCCGGCTCGGTGAGGCTGTTGGGCGTCATCGCGACGAGGGATGCGGTCTCCGGGATACGGGCGTTCAGCTCCGGCTCGGAGAGGGAGGCCAGCAGCATCTTGCCCACGGAGGTGCAGTGCGCGGGCAGCCGGCGGCCGGCCGCCGACACCATGCGCACCGCGTGCGTGGAGTCGACCTTGGCGATGTAGATGACGTCGGTGCCTTCGAGGATGGCGACGTGCACGGTCTCGTCGCAGGTCTCGGCGACGGACCGGGCGACCTGCTGGCCCTCGGCGGCGAGGTCGAGCTGCTCGGCGTAGCGGCTGCCGAGCTGGTACGGGCGGACGCCGAGCCGGTAACGTCCGGGTTGTCCGGGCACGGGCACGATGTACGCCCGGGCGGCGAGCGTGGTGACGAGTTCGTGCACGGTGGTGCGCGGCAGTTGCAGCTTGCGCACGATGTCGGGGGCCGAGAGCGTCCCGTCCCCGTCGAGGAAGAGCTCAAGAATGTCGAGAGCCCGGGTCACGGCAGGTACGAGTCGTCCCACAACCGGCCCCCTCTCCTGTGTCGTTGTGAGTGGCTGTGTCGTTGTGAGTAGCTGTGTCGGCGTATGTCGGTATGCTTGAGCGGTAGTGTTCGAAATTTCAACTGGCGATCGGCATAACGAACACAGGCTAGCCATCCCCGGTTGCACGGGCAATGGCCGCGCAGGTCACCGCTGCGGACGGTCCGCGCGGCGGTGCGCGACGATGGGCGGTATGCCCGCCGCGAAGCGTCCCGCCGCCCCCTTCACCCCGCTCGCCTTCCAGCTCGTCCTGCTGCGCCGCATGGCCGACCACAACCCGGAGCTGGTCGAGGCGGCCCGCCGCGAGCTGGGCGTCTCGATCACCGACATGCGCGACGCCAACAAGCGGTGGCAGGCGATGCTGCGCTCCCCGCACGGCCGGGCCGCCGCCGCCCGCTACCGCTCGGTCCTCGGCGCCCCCGAGTCGACGGCCCCCCGCATCCTCGGCGACCTGGAGTGCGAGTCCTGGCAGTGGCCCCTCCCCCTCTGGCCCGGCCTCCGCTTCGAGGTGCTCGCCGCCCCGAACGGCGCGGTGTGGAACGAGTGGCTGGTCCGCGCGCCGGGCGCCGAGCCCCCGCCGCTGCGCACCCTCGACGATCTGACCCCCTGGTCCTGCACGGTCGACGAGGTGGCCCGCGCCTTCGCCCCCGTCCGCCCCCTGGAGGGCACCGCCCCCACCCGCTGGGGCCTCGCCTTCACCGCCCCCGACGCCCGCGGCGAACGCCGAATCTGCGCCGCCGAGTTCACCTGGGGGTTGCTGCAACGGACCGCCCTCACCGACCAGTTCGCTTGACCTTCCCCCTTGGTGAGGGCCCAGCATCGGTGACGGACCAGGGAAACGAGGTCAGGACACCGATGGAGATGCTGACGATCGGGGCGTTCGCACGGGCGAGCAGGCTGTCGCCGAAAGCCCTGCGGCTCTACGACGAGCTGGAGTTGCTGCGGCCGGCGCGCGTGGACCCGGACACCGGATACCGGTACTACGCGGCCGAACAGCTGGAGCGGGCACGCCTGGTGGCGTGGCTGCGCCGGCTCGGGATGCCGCTGGCCGCGATCCGCCGGGTGTGCGCCCTAGAACCGGCGACCGCCGCCGGTGAGGTCCATGCCTTCTGGGCGCGGGCCGAGACGGAGACCGCCGCCCGCCGTGACCTAGTGCTGTGACCGGGAAGGTTCACCGGCTCGCGACGCCCGGCACGGCACCTCGCCGCGTTGTCGCATCACCCGAGTACATCCAGTACGCGGGCAATGCTCCGCCTTGCGATGCACCGCACCGGACGCCGCGAGCTTTCCGGCAAACCCTCCCGGTCACAGCACTAGCCGCCTTCCTGGTCGACCACCTCACCGCGGCCGGCCCGGCCGCACCGGGAAAGGACACCACCATGCTCGCGCTGCGCTACTCCGCCCACTCCGACCGCGGCCTGGTCCGCCCCACCAACCAGGACACGGCCTACGCGGGCACCCGCCTCCTCGCCGTCGCCGACGGCTTCGGCCCGGCGGGCGCCCCCGTCAGCACCGCCGCCGTGGAGGCGCTGCGCTTCCTCGACACCGGGGAGCCGACGGCGGGCGACGTGCTCAACCTCCTGGAGGACGCGGTACAGGGCGCGTCCCAGGCGGTACGGGACGCGGCGGACGGCGACGAGGAGGCCGGCACCACCCTCACCGCCCTCCTGCTGACCGGCTCCCGCCTGGCCCTGGTCCACATCGGCGACTCCCGCGCGTATCTGCTGCGCGGCGGCGGCCTGTTCCGCATCACCCACGACCACACGGTGGTCCAGTCACTGCTCGACGAGGGCCGCCTCACCCCCGAGGAAGCCCTCACGCACCCCCAACGCTCCATGCTGGTACGGGCGTTGACCCACGGCGCGGTCCCGCAGCCGGACCTGCGCCTGCACGACGTCCTCCCCGGCGACCGCTTCCTCGTCTGCTCCGACGGCCTGTCGACGGTGGTCCCCGACGACCGCATCCGCGAACTGCTGTACGCCACGACGGACTTGGACGAGACGGTACGCACCCTGGTGGAGGCCGCGAACGCGGCGGGCGGCCCGGACAACGTGAGTTGCGTGGTGGCCGAGGTGACGGCGGAGACCCACGGAACGGGCGGGGCCGAATCGGCTGCTTGAGCCGCACGGGAGCGAGGCACCGGGGCGCGGGGCTACGGCCGTTCCACGCGAACAGGAGCACCATCGTCGTCATGTCAGCCAACGGACCTGCTCGTCCTGGACGGCGGCGGCCAGGGCAAGGTGCCCGGGGACCCGGCCGCCGACGTGACCCGGCTGCTCGCGCCCGGCGGCTCCGTGGTCGTCGACGACTTCACCCCGTCGGCCACCTGGCCGCCGCTCCACGACGGCGCCCCGGACCGGGCCAGGCTCCGGTGGCTGGGGCATCCCGCGCTCCGCACCGTCGAACTCCGGCTTGCGCCCGACTTGAGCACCCTCGTGGGGACGCGGCACCTGGTGTAGGAACGGATCAGGTGTCGTCGTTTCCTGTGCTGAGGAGTGTGCCGCGTGTCCTCCCTCTTTCCCGCCCTGGCCGACCATCCGGGCGAGCGAACCGCCCTGCGGTTCGGTGACCGGTCCCTGACCTACCGGGAACTCGCGGCGGCGACCGGCGCCCTCGCCGGCCGGCTCCGCGGCGCCGGCCGGGTCGCGGTCTGGGCCACGCCGGCCCTGGAGACCGCCGTGGCGGTGGTGGCCGTACTCCGGGCCGGCGCCGCGGCCGTGCCGCTCAACCCGAAGTCCGGCGAGAAGGAACTCGGGCACATCCTCGCCGACAGCACACCCGCCCTCGTACTGGCCGCGCCGGACGACCAACTGCCGCCCGCACTTGCACACTTGAAGCGGATCGACATCGACGTGCACGCCACCGGCCCGCTCGCCGAGGAGGACGGCGCCCCCGACGCCGCCCCCGCCCTCGTCGTCTACACCTCCGGGACCACCGGCCCGCCCAAGGGCGCCGTCCTCCCCCGCCGGGCCGTCGCTGCGACCCTGGACGCGCTCGCCGACGCCTGGCGGTGGACCGGCGACGACGTACTCGTGCACGCGCTGCCGCTCTTCCACGTGCACGGCCTGGTGCTGGGCATCCTCGGCCCGCTGCGGCGCGGCGGATCGGTGCGGCACCTGGGCCGGTTCGGCACGGACGGGGTGACACGGGAGCTGAACGACGGCGCGACCATGCTGTTCGGCGTCCCGACGATGTACCACCGCCTCGCGGAGTCCCTGCCCGGCGACCCCGCACTCGCCCGCGCGCTCGGCCGCGCCCGGCTGCTCGTCTCCGGCTCCGCCGCGCTGCCGGTCCACGACCACGAGCGCATCACGGCCGCGACCGGCCGCCGGGTCATCGAGCGCTACGGCATGACGGAGACGCTGATGAACACCAGCGTCCGCGCGGACGGCGAACCCCGCGCCGGCACGGTCGGCGTCCCGCTGCCCGGGGTCGCGCTGCGCCTCGTCGAGGAGGACGGCGCCCCCCTCACCTCGTACGACGGCGAGAGCGTGGGCGAGATCCAGGTGCGCGGCCCGAACCTCTTCACCGAGTACCTCAACCGGCCCGACGCCACGGCCGCCGCCTTCACCGCCGACGGCTGGTTCCGCACCGGGGACATGGCGGTGCGCGACCCCGACGGCTATGTCCGGATCGTCGGCCGCAAGGCCACCGACCTGATCAAGAGCGGGGGTTACAAGATCGGCGCCGGGGAGATCGAGAACGCGCTGCTGGAGCACCCGGGGGTGCGGGAGGCGGCCGTCACCGGGGAGCCGGACCCGGACCTGGGCGAACGGATCGTCGCCTGGATCGTGCCGGCCGACCCGGAGAACCCGCCGGGAACAGCGGAGTTGGCCGGCCATGTGGCCGCCCGGCTCGCCCCGCACAAGCGCCCGCGCGTCGTCCACCACCTCGCCTCCCTCCCCCGCAACGACATGGGGAAGATCCTGAAGCGGGCCCTCACCGATGGCTGACCGCAGCTCCGCCCGCGAGATGCTCGACCTGGTCACGGACGGCGGCACCTTCACCGAACTCCCCTACCCCGAGCGGGAGTCCAAGCCGGACGGCCCCCTCGCCTGGCAGGGCTACGACGCCTCGCGGGCCCGCGCCGCCGCACGCACCGGCGAGTCGGAGTCCGTCGTGTGCGGTACGGCGAGTGTCGGGGGCACCCGGGCGGTGCTCATCTCCTTCGAGTTCGGCTTCCTGGGCGGCTCGCTGGGCGAGCGCACCGGGGACCGGCTGACGGCGGCGTACACCCACGCCCGCGAACACCGGCTGCCCGTGGTGCCGTTGGTCGCCACGGGCGGCAGCCGGATGCAGGAGGGCATGGTCGCGCTCAGCCAACTCCAGCGCGTGGCACGGCAGTCGGCGCTCACCCGGGAGGCCGGGCTGGCGCAGCTCGCGGTGGCCCGGGACCCGACGACCGGGGGCGGCTGGGCGACGCTGGGCGCGGGCGCCGATGTGATCCTCGCGCTCTCCGGCGCGCAGGTCGGCTTCGCGGGCTCCCGGGTCCGTCCGCCGGACGCCGACCCGGCGGCGTACACGGCGGAGGCGCAGGTGGCGGCGGGCGCGGCCGACGCCGTCGTGGCGCCGCACGAGCTGCGGGAGTCGCTGGGCCGGTGGCTGCGGCTGCTGACCCGCCCGTCGTCCGAGCCGGCCCCGGTACCGGCCGTGCTCGGCGGCCCGGCGCTCCCGACGACCGGCTGGGACGCGGTCCGCCGCGCCCGCTCCCCCCAACACCCGCGGGCCAAGGCCTATTTGGACGCCTACTTCAGCTTCCGGACGGCGGTCTCCGGGGACCGGTGCGGCGGCACCGACGCGGGCATGCTGTGCGGGTTCGGCGAGCACGAGGGGCGGACGGTCGCGTACGCGGCGCAGACCGGGACGGCGACCCGGCCGGCCGGTTACCGCACGGCCGCCCGGCTGATCCGGCTCGCGGACCGGCTCGGCATCCCGGTGCTGACGCTGGTGGACACCCCGGGCGCCGCGAACGACGCCGAGGCGGAGCGGCAGGGCGTGGGGGCGGCGATCGCGGACCTGTTCGGCGCCGTGGCCGCCGCCCGTACCCCGCTCACCACCCTGCTGATCGGCGAGGGCGGCTCCGGCGGGGCGCTGGCGCTGGCCGCGCCGGGCAACACCTGGGCCACTCCGGACAGTTACTTCTCGGTGATCGCCCCGGAGCCGGCCGCGGCGATCCTCAAGCGTCCGCCGTCGGAGGTGGAGGCGACGGCGGACCAACTCCGGCTCCGGCCGCAGGACTTGGCGGAGCTGGGGGTGGCCCGCACGGCGGACCGGCCGTCCCCGCGCCCGGCCGACCCTCGCCCCTGAGGAGAGCCGAGAAGGAGGGGGAGCCGGAGAGAACCGAAGAAAGCTGGAGGGAGGGAGCTGGAGGGAGGGAGCCGGAGGGAGCGGTCACTATCACGTCCCGGGGCGAATTTGATCTTACCCCTCGCTTATTTGTGAAGGTATGCCGAAAATTCCCCCGTTCGGTGGCCCCCCGCTCGGCCCACCACAAGGAGCGTCCGCCCTCCGGCCCCCGCACGATGCGAGGGAGGCCCGCCACCCGGCGGCACCCGTGGTCTGCGCTCTCGGGAGGACCTGCCATGACCGTCAGTCTGGAGCAGTTGCGACGCTGCCACTTCGCCGTCGATCTGGGGGCCGCCCGAACCCGCGTCTACGTCAAGGGCTCCGGGCTCGTCGTCGACCAGCCCTCGGTCGCCGCGGTGAACACCCGGACCGGGGCGCTGATCGCGGTGGGCGAGTTCGCGGAGAAGATGACGGGCCGTACACCCGACTACATCCGCGTCGTCCGGCCCGTCTCCGGCGGAACCGTCGTCGACATCGAGATGGCGCAGCGCATGCTGCGGCACCTGCTCGGCGACAAGGTCCGCCGCGCCCTGCGCCGCAAACCCCGGCTGCGGGCCGCCGCCTGCACCCCGCACGACGCCCATCTGCTGGCGCAGCGGGCCACGATCGAGACGCTGGTCGGCCTCGGGGCGCGCCGTGTCGAACTGGTCGACACCCTGATCGCCGCCGCCGTCGGCTGCGGACTGCCCGTCGAACAGCCGGAGGCCACCATGATCATGGTGTGCGGGGCGGCGGCGACCCAGGTCGCGGTGCTCTCCCTCGGGTCGATCGTCACCGCCGAACGCATCCCGGTGGGCGGCGAGGCGGTGGACCACGCGATCGTGCAGCACCTGCGCCACGAGCACGAACTGATGCTGCCCAGCCAGTCCGTACGCCCCCTGCAAGTCGCCCTCTCCGGCAACGGTCTGACCGCACAGGGGCCGACCACCACCGAGATCCACGGCCGGGACGTGGCCACCGGGCTGGCCCGTTCCGTGCACGTCGACACCGCCGCCGTACGGGACGCGATCGAGACCCCGCTGACCGCCGTGCTCGACGGAATCGGCAGGGTGCTGCGCAGCTGCCCGCCCGACCTGGTGGCCGACCTCGCCGACCGCGGGATCATGATGGTCGGCGGCAGCGCCCTGCTCCCCGGCCTCGACCAGATGCTGCGGATGGCGACCGGCATGCCGGTGCACATCGCCGAACGCCCGGACATCTGCGCCGTACAGGGCCTGGGCGCGATGCTGGAGGGCAGGATCGAGCCGCTGGTGCTGGACCCGCTGGCCCCCTGAACCGGAGAGCGCCGAGCCGGTCGACGCTCCTCGGCACGCGGCGGCACGCCCCGGCGGCGGCCCGCTCACGCTCCGCCGCCTCCCGGGTCGAGGCGGCGGCGGACGTGACGACGCCCCTCCCGGACGGCCGCGACGCCGTACGCCTGACGGTGTACGGCGACGGCGCCCGGAGGGACGGCGGGTCGGGAACGACGGTGACCTGGCGCTCACCGCTGTGGCCGGAGCGGCACCCCGGCCACGGGTCAGTAGGGGAGCAGGCGCCCCGACGGCGTCCTGCGGTCGATCGTGTCGTCGCGCGGTGTGGTGGGTCGACGGCTGACGCGAACGCGGACCTGACGGTTCATGACGCCCTCCTCGTGACTCATGGCTCATGCCCTGATGCCTCGCGCCTCATGCATCGCGCCGAGACCTCGATGCGATCCAGCCTCCCCTTCGCCCCGCCCCGGCACATCGCCCCCACGGAGGCACCTGCCCTGCCTCCGGGGAGGGAGGGCGGCCGGACCGCCTACTCCCGCGGGAGGAGACCGGCCCCCCGCATCCGGCGAAGGCCCAGCTCAGCCCCGTGAGGACACGGAGGACCCGGCCGCGCCGACGGCGACCGCGCTCCTCGTCTCCGCCGCAACGGCTCCGATCGCCCGTTACCCCTTGCGCCCATGACCCCGTGAGCTGATGAGTCCATGAGCTCACGGGTCTCTGAGCTCACGGGTCCCCAAGCTCACGGGTCCCGAGCTCATGACACGGTGAGTCCATGACCACGTTGACGCTCCTCCACCCCGGCGCCATGGGCGCGAAAGTCGGCGCCCAGGCCGTGCGCGGCGGGGCCCGCGTGCTCCATGTGCCCGCCGACCGGAGCCCCGCGAGCCTGCGACGCGCCCGGGAGGCGGGCCTGGAGGCCGCCGGGTCCCTCGCGTCCGCGCTCTCCGAGAGCGACCTGGTCCTCTCCCTCTGCCCGCCGCACGCGGCCGAGGAGGTGGCCCACGAGGTCCTCGCCCACGCCTTCCAGGGCGTCTACGCGGAGGCCAACGCGATCAGCCCCGACCGCGTCCACCGCATCGCCGCGGCCTGTGCCGAGCGTGGCGTCACGATGGTCGACGGCTCGGTCATCGGCGGCCCGCCCGGTCCGGACAGCGCGCCGCGCCTGTATCTCAGCGGCGACGACCGGCCCGCCGTCGACCGGCTCGCCGCGGTCTTCGCCGGTACGCGGGTGGTGGCCAGGCCGCTCGACGCCGGGGTCGGTGCCGCGTCGGCGCTGAAGATGGCCTACGCGTCCTTCCAGAAGTCCGCCCGTGCCCTGGCCGCCGTCTCGCACGCCCTCGCCGCCGGTCACGGCGTGGGTGACCAACTGGCCGCCGAAGCCGAGGCGTTGACGTCCAACATCCTCGCCGAGGTGGAGTACTTTCCCGGTCTCGCGGCCCGCGCCTGGCGCTGGGCCCCGGAGATGGCGGAGATCGCGGCCACCCTGCGCGCGGCGGGCCTGCCGCCGGCGCTGGCCGAGGCGTCCAAGACGGTGCTGGGCCGCTGGGCCGAGGACAAGGACCGCTTCGACCTCCCGGTCGACGAGGTGCTGGCGCATCTGCGGGACTGACCGCACGGCGGGCGTCCGCGCGCACGGCGCCCGCGCACACGGGAGAGCCCCGGGACTCCGTACGGAGTCCCGGGGCTCTCGGCCTGACGCGGGTCAGATGTGCTGGCCCGGCGCGGGCGGGGTGGCGGGGCCGGTGCCCCGGTCCGTGCCGTAGTACGTGCCCAGCTCATCGTGGTAGCCCGGGTCGCCGAGGTGCTTGTCGCGGTCGAACTCGGGGGCGTCCTTGATCTCCTGCTTGGTGAGGTGAACGAAGACCTTCTGCTCGTTCGGGTCGATGCTCACGACCGTGCTGGCCGGAAGCAGGACCTCCTTACCGAAGATCCACACGCCCGTGTCGACCACCAGGTAGGCGTCACCGACCTCGTCGGAGTGCTTGTCGACCTTGCCGACGCTGCCGTCGGTCGCCTCCACCTTGTAGCCGGTGAGGTCGGCACCCGCCAGACGGCCGGCGGTCGACTTGTAGCTCCACACATTCTCAGTCACGCGAAAACAACTCCTCCGGTAAACGCAGGACAGCGGAACGAACCGCTGCTCCTTTTATTTCCCGTTCCATCGTGCACGGCAGTTTCTCTGACCGCCTGAATTACGGTTTCCCCGCATCCAGGGGTTCACGCGTCGTATTTTTCAGCGGCGACGCCCACCGCGGGAGCGGCCGGCTACCAGCGGTACCAGCGACCGCTTCCACCCTTCGGACGTGCGACGAAGCCGACCAGCCACAGGACCAGGACGACGATCGCCACCCACCAGAGGATCTTCAGCGCGAAACCGGCGCCGAAGAGAATGAGAGCCAGCAGAAGAACAAGAAGCAGGGGAACCATGATTATCAACCTCCGCTCACTCGTGTGCCCCGGCATTCCACCCTCACGCCTCCGTCTTCACGATCCGGCCGCCTCTCCTCCACGGACCACCACAGAATCGGTCCCCCGGTTTCCCGTCACCGTCCGAGCCGAGGAGCCCGAACGAAGCGCGCACGCTCTCCCCCGGGAGGCCGCACGCGACGCCGCTCCCGGCACCTTCACACCAGCGGATCGAGGAACGTCAGCACGGAGGCGACCTCTTCGATCAACGGGACGAGGGACGCGTTGAACGGGCCGCCGTAGGGGGCGTCCAGGTGCGCCTGGAAGGCGTCCTCGTCGCGGTACACCTCGAAGATCCAGAAGGCGCGCGGGTTGTCCGCCCTCGTGTAGACGTCGAAGGCGATGTTGCCTTCTTCCTCGCGCACCTTCAGGGCGTAGTCGCCGATCAGGCGAGCGACCTCGTCCTGAGCTCCCTCGGCGGCGGTGAACTCGGCGAGCAGGGTTCTCTTCACGGTCTCGTGTCCTTGTCGGTGTGGGTGTCACTCACGGGCAGAAGCTCGGACGGGGGTGCGGACGGTCGCCGGCGCCGCCGTCACGCGGGGAGGCGGGCACGCGGGCACGCGTCAGGCGTGACCGGCGGCCGTCGACCGCGCCAACTGGTTACGCCACGGCGGGTTGGGACCGGCGACGGAGCAGGTCAGAGCCGCGACCCGAGCGCCGAACCGGCAGGCTTCGGCGACCTCTTCAAGACGGAGACCGGCCAGCCGGCCACCGAGGAGTTCGCGGACGCCGAGGTGGTGCAGCAGGCCGGCGGTGAAGGAGTCCCCCGCGCCCACCGTGTCGACGACCCGCGTGGCCACCGCGGGCACCCGCATCCGTTCGCCGTCCAGTGAGGCCAGGGCGCCGCCCGCGCCGAGTGTGATCACGACGAGCCGCACCCCTGCGGCGTGCCAGGTGTCGCACGCCCGCTCGGGCGGCGTGCCGGGCAGGAGGAGTTCCAGGTCGTCCTCGCTCAAGCGCAGAATGTCCGCGAGACCGCACCAACGCGCCAGCCGGGCTCGGTACGCCTCGGGCCGTACCAGCAGCGGCCGGACGTTGGGATCGATGCTGATGGTGGCCTGCGGAGCCGCCGCCGCGAGGAACTCCTCCACCACCGGCCCGCCGGGCGCACGCACCAGTGCCAGCGACCCGGTGTGCACACAGGCCGTTCCGGACAGATCCACCCCTGCCAGTTCGCCCGGGGTCCACTGCCAGTCGGCCGTCCTCTCCGCGTGGAAGGAGAACGCGGCCTGCCCGGTGCCGTCCAGCTCCGCCACGGCCAGCGTGCTGGGCTCGGCGGCGGCGACGGCGTACGACAGGTCGACGCCGGACGCCTCCAGGTGCCCCCGGAACAGACGGCCGAACGCGTCGCCGGACAGGCGGGCGAGGAAGCGGGCCGGCGTGCCGAGCCGGGCCAGGGCCACCGCCGTGTTCGCGGGCCCGCCACCGGGCAGCACCCGCAGAGCGAGTTCGTTCGGGGCCGTCGCCGGTTCGGCGAAGGCGTCCGCGACGCACTCTCCCAGAACGGTGATCTGACGCGGGCTCATGGGCTTCTCTCTCTCGGAAGGGCGCGCGGGGACCGGGCAGAGGGGCGCGGCGGCCCAGCGCGGCCGCTGACCGGCTGCGCGGGGACGACGGCTGCGGGCGTTGCCGATTTGTGACGAGTGGAAGGCATTGACGTTGCCGGGATCCGGAGTCCATCATCCTCGCCAGGCGGTGTCAACGATGACATAAGTCATCGTTGACACCTCGGGCGGCCTGCTCCGATCCCCACCCCGTGCCGCCCGCTATCTCACAGGAGTCGATCATGTCTCGCACCACTCGCCTGTCCTCCTCCGTCCTCAGAGCCGCCGCGATCACGGGCGTCGCCGCACTCACCCTGACGGCCTGCGGTTCGGGCTCCGGTTCCGGCTCAACGGGTTCCGGCTCGGGCAGCGTCAAGGTCGGTCTGATCACCAAGACCGACACCAACCCGTTCTTCGTGAAGATGAAGGAGGGTGCGGAGAAGGCCGCGAAGGAGAACGGTGCCCAACTGTCCACCGCCGCCGGCAAGTTCGACGGGGACAACGCGGGTCAGGTCACGGCCATCGAGAACATGGTCGCCGCCGGGGTGAAGGGCATCCTGATCACCCCGAGCGACTCCAAGGCGATCGTGCCCGCGATCCAGAAGGCCCGCGCCAAGGGTGTCCTGGTCATCGCCCTGGACACCCCGACCGAGCCGGAGAGCGCGGTCGACGCCCTCTTCGCCACCGACAACCTCAAGGCCGGCGAGCTGATCGGCGCGTACGCCAAGGCCGCCATGAAGGGCAGGTCGGCGAAGATAGCCGCGCTCGACCTGGCGCCGGGCGTCTCCGTCGGCGTCCAGCGGCACAACGGCTTCCTGAAGGGCTTCGGCGCGACCGACAAGGACGTCGTGTGCGCCCAGGACACCGGCGGCGACCAGGCCAAGGGCCAGACCGCGATGGAGAACTGCCTGCAGAAGGCGCCCGGCATCAACGTCGTCTACACCATCAACGAACCGGCCGCGCTGGGCGCGTACACCGCGCTGAAGGCCAAGGGCCGGGAGAAGGACGTGCTGATCGTCTCCGTCGACGGCGGCTGCAGCGGCACCCAGGCCGTCAAGGACGGCAAGATCGCCGCCACCTCCCAGCAGTACCCGCTGAAGATGGCAGCCGAGGGCGTCAAGGCCGTCGTGACGTACGCCAAGGACGGCAAGAAGGCGTCCGGTTACACCGACACCGGCGTCACGCTGATCTCCGACAAGGCGCAGTCCGGGGTCACCTCGAAGAACACCGCCTACGGCCTGGAGAACTGCTGGGGCTGAGCCGCCCCGGCAGGACCGTACGACACCGCCTCTCCCCTCAGCGGGGCGGTCGGCCCGCCTCCCCGACCAGGGGCGACCGCCCCCCTTGTCCCGGCCGCGGGGCCCGTGCCCACGTCCTTTTGACGACGGGGGCCTCGGACCTCGTCCTCCGACAAGGGCATCTGTCTTCCGACAAGGATCCCGCATGACAGCCACGACCACGCCGTACTCGGAGCTCAGAGCACCGACCACGGCCCGCAGACTGCTCACCGCACCGACCACCGGGCCCCTGGCCGCCCTCCTCCTGGCCTGCGTCTTCTTCTCCCTCTCGACCGGCCAGTTCCTGACCGGCGGCAACTTCTCGCTGATCGTGCAGCAGGTCATGGTCGTGGGCACCCTCGCCATCGGGCAGACCCTGATCATCCTCACGGCGGGGATCGACCTGTCGTGCGGGGCGGTGATGGCGTTCGGCAGCATCGTGATCGCCAAGATGGCGGCCGAGGGCTCCGTCCCACCCCTCGTCGCGATCGCTCTGGGCCTGGTCGTCTGCGGCGGCTTCGGCCTGATCAACGGGCTGCTGGTGCAGAAGATCCCACTGCCGCCGTTCATCGTCACCCTCGGCATGCTCAACGTGGCGTTCGCACTGACCCACATCTACTCCGAGGAACAGACGGTCACCGACCTGCCCAGCCCGCTGACGGCCCTCGGGCAGACCTTCCCGCTCGGCCACACGGACATCACCTACGGCTCCCTGGTCACCATCGCCCTGTTCCTCCTCCTCGCCTACGCGCTGAGCAGCACCGGCTGGGGCCGGCACGTCTACGCCCTGGGCAACAGCGCCGAGGCCGCCCGGCTGAACGGCATCCGTACCTCCCGCCTGACCATCGGCATCTACACCGTGGCCGGCCTGCTGTACGGCGTCGCCGCCCTGCTGCTCATCTCCCGCACCGGAGTCGGCGACCCGCAGGCCGGCCAGACCGACAACCTCGACAGCATCACCGCCGTGGTCCTCGGCGGCACCAGCCTCTTCGGCGGACGCGGATCGGTTCTGGGCACCTTCATCGGTGTCCTCATCGTCGGCGTCTTCCGCAACGGCCTCCAGCTGATGGGCGTCGCCTCCATCTACCAGACCCTGATCACCGGAGTCCTGGTGATCCTCGCGGTGACCGTCGACCAGCTCTCCCGGAAGAAGGCACGATGACCGCCACCTCCTCCCCCGTCCCCGTCCTCCAGGCCCGCGGCCTGGTCAAGCGGTACGGCCAGGTCACCGCCATCGACGGCGCCGACTTCGACCTGCTGCCCGGCGAAGTCCTCGCCGTCATCGGCGACAACGGCGCCGGCAAGACCAGCATGATCAAGGCCCTCACCGGCGCGGTGGTCCCGGACGCGGGCGAGATACGTCTCCACGGCGAACCCATCACCTTCTCGGGCCCGCAGAGCGCCCGCGCCCACGGCATCGAGACGGTGTACCAGGACCTCGCCGTGGCCGCCTCCATGGACATCGCCTCGAACATGTTCCTCGGCCGCGAGCTGCGCCGGCCGGGTGTCCTCGGCAGCGCCTTCCGCATGCTGGACAAGAAGCGCATGCGCCAGGAGGCGGCCGAGCACATGGCCGACCTGAAGATCGGCCTGCGCTCGCTGACGCAGTCCGTCGAGACGCTCTCCGGCGGACAGCGGCAGGCCGTGGCGGTCGCCCGTTCCGTCGCCTGGGCCCGCAGCGTCGTCGTCATGGACGAACCCACCGCCGCCCTCGGCGTCAAGGAGTCGGGTCAGGTCCTGGACCTCATCCGCCGAGTCCGCGACAAGGGCATGCCGGTCGTTCTGATCAGCCACAACATGCCCCACGTCTTCGAGATCGCCGACCGGATCCACGTCCACCGGCTGGGCCGACGTGCCGCCCTGATCAAGCCCTCCGACTACTCCATGGCCGAAGTCGTCGCCATCATGACCGGCGCACTCGGCATCGACGACGCCGGAGATACTGTCGTAGCGGATTCGGAGGCCGCGAAGGCCGCCGGAATCCAGGCCACTTGACAGCACAACTCAGCTCTCGCAGTTGCCGGCCGAGGCCGCGGCCGCAACCGAGAGCCATCAGGAGACGGCTTCCTCCATGGCAGCGAACCGACGCCCTACCCTGGCCGATGTCGCCCGAGAGGTCGGCGTCAGCGCCAAGACCGTCTCCCGAGTCCTCAACGAGGACGGACCCGCCTCCGCGCAGACCAGGGAACAGGTACTCGCCGCGGTGGCCAAGCTCGGCTTCCAGCCGAACCTCATGGCCCGCAACATCCGCGTCGGCGGCCCGGACACCACCATCGGCCTGGTCATTCCCGACCTCGCCAACCCCTTCTTCGGAGCCGTGGCCCGCGCCATCGAGGACACTGTCCGCGAACGCGGACTGACCCTGCTCATGGGCTCCTCCGCGGACGACCCCGAGCGCGAACGCGCCCTGACGGACAAGTTCCTCGCCCGCCGTGTCAGCATCCTGATCGTCGTTCCGTCCGTCGGCGCCGACCACTCCCACCTCAGGTCCCACCGCACGGCGGGCCTACCCGTGATCTTCCTCGACCGACCCGGCGTCGGCCTCGCCACGGACAGCATCGTCAGTTCCAACCGTGCCGGAGCCCACGACGGGGTCGTCCATCTCATCGCCCACGGACACCGGCGCATCGGCTTCATGGGCGACCTGCCCCCGACGCTGTACACCCGCCGTGAGCGTCTGGCCGGCTACCGCTCGGCGCTGCGGGAAGCCGGCCTCCCCTACGACCGCTCGCTCGTCACCAACGCCCATGACCAGCAAGGAGCCGAGACCGCGACCACCCACCTCCTCGGCCTGGCCGATCCCCCCACCGCCCTGTTCGCCGGCAACAACATCATGGCGCTGGGGATAATCGCGGAACTGGCCCGCAGCAAGCGCAAGGACGTCGCCGTCGTCGCCTTCGACGACGTGGCGCTCGCCGAGGCACTGGAGCCGGCCCTGACCGTCGTCGCCCAGGACGCGGAGGAACTCGGCAGAACGGCAGCGGCCACCGCGCTGCTCCGCCTGGACGGGGACCGCTCCCGAGCCCTGACCCTCACCGTCCCCACCCACCTGATCGTCCGGGGTTCGGGCGAGCTTCCCGCCCCCGCCCCTGGGCCACGGGGAGCCTGACGCGGAGTCGGCGCCGGGCAGAGAGCCGTGATCGCCGGGATCGGGCCGACGGAGGCAGGGCGTCCCCACCACAGGTGGTGGCCGACGCCCTCCGCCCTGCGCCCTCCGTCGCCCCTGTGGTCGCGGCAGTCGTCACCCTTCGATCACGCGGACCGTCGGACCGTCATCCAGCGCCATTGGGTGAACTGCTCCAGATTGGCGGTGCCACCGATGCGGGAGCCGTTGCCGGACGCTCCCATCCCGCCGAAGGGGGCGTTCGCGGCGTCCTTGGCGGACACGTCGTTGAGGTGCACCATGCCGGTGCGCACCTGCTCGGCGATGACCGCGGCCCGCGACGCCGAACGGGAGTGCACGGCCGCCGTCAGGCCGTAGGCGGTGTCGTTGGCGATCTCGACGGCCTCTCGGTCGGTACGGAACGCGACGACGGGGGCGACGGGGCCGAAGATCTCCTCGGTGAAGACGGGCATGGTCCGCTCGACGTGGTCCAGGACGGTGGGCGGATAGAACAGCCCGTCGCGGCGCCCGCCTGCCAGCACCCGTGCGCCGGCGGCCACGCTCTCGTCCACGATGCGTTCGATCCTCGCGGCCTGGCGCTCGCTGATCACCGGACCGAGGGCCACACCCTCCTCGCGGGGGTCACCGACCCGCAGCTCCTCGGCCTGCCTGATCAGTGCCTCGGTGTAAGGCTCCACGAGGTCGGCGTGCACCAGATGACGTCCGGCGGCGACGCAGGCCTGCCCCTGATATCCGAAGGAACTCATCGCCCCGGCCGCCGCGGCGGAGTCGACGTCCGCGTCGTCGAGCACGACGATCGAGTTCTTGCCGCCCAGTTCCAGGACCACCCGCTTGAGCCCGTCGCCCGCGGCGCGGGCGACCGCCCGTCCCGCCTCGCTGGAGCCGGTGAACACGACCATGGCGACGTGCGGATCGGCCACGACCGCCTCACCGGTGCCGGGGCCTCCCGGCAGCACGTGGAGCAGCCCCTCGGGCAGTCCCGCCTCCTCGAACAGCCGCGCCACGACGACGCCACCGGACACCGGCGTGTGGGGATCGGGCTTGAGCAGGACGGCGTTGCCCAGCACCAGCGCGGGCGCCAGGGCCCGCATGGCGAACAGCAGGGGGGCGTTCCAGGGGTTGATGACGCCGACCACCCCCAGCGGTACCCGCCACGCGCAACTGGTCTGGCCAGGTGCCGACGGGGTCAGGATCTCGCCGCGGGGCGACGACGCGAGTCCCGCCGCCTGCGCCAGCTGGCCGAGTCCGGCCGCGATCTCGTAGTCGCCCTTCGCCGGGACGCCCGCGGACTCCCTGACGATCCACTCGCGTACCGCCCCGCTGTGGTCGCGGAGCGCCCGGGCGGCGCGGAGCAGGACCTCGGCACGCTGCTGGGGTGCCGTCTCGGCCCAGGCCCGCTGAGCCCGGGCGGCCAGAGTCCCGGCCCGGGCGACATCCGCGGGCGCTGCCACACCCACCTCCGCCAGCCGCTCACCCGTGGCGGGTTCGGTGACCGGCAGGACCCCGCCCTCGGTCCGCCGCCAACCGCCGCTGTAGATCTTCCCGGTCCATTCGGCCGCGTTCGGCCATGTCTCCTCGCCGGTGGCAGTCATGGCACGATCCTCCAGCCCCGATCGCTTGGTATCCCTTTTTACATTGGTATCTCTTGCACTCTTATGGCCTTATTGAGCATATATGTCCAACCACTCCCTGTCGGGTGCTCGTGCGGCCGGGCCGGGCACCCAGGGGAAGGCCGAGGTGAGGGCGGATGAACGCGATGACGGGTTCGGACACCGCCGGCGACGACCCGGCGGCGTGGCGGCCGGACGACCCCATCGACACGTCGGCCACGGCCAGAGCCCGCCTGGACGCGAACGGCATCGTGACCGGGTGGAGCGAGGGAGCACGGCGGCTGCTCGGATACCGGTCCGCCGAGGTCATCGGCCGGCCCGCGGCACGGCTGCTCCCCGAGGAGCCGCCCACCGAGACCCTGCGCTCCCTGAAGACGCAGCCGAGGTGGAACGGGACGGTCACTCTCCTGCACCGGGACGGCCACCGCCTCGCGGTGCACCTGCTGGCCCACCGCCGGGCGCCCGACCACGAGGGCGAGGGGGGCGGCGAATGGCTCCTGGTCTCCCCCCTGACCCGGCCGTCGTCGCCGCGCCAGGACGACGCGCTGGTGATGTGGGCTTTCACCCGGTCCCCCTTCACCACGGCGCTCTACGACACCGGCCTGCGGCTGCGACGGGCGAACACGGACATGGAGCGGGTGATCGGGCTGCCCGAAGCCGCGATGCGGGGGCTGCGCGTATCGGAGATCGTGGTCGATCCGGAGAGCGACCGGACGGAACAGTGCATGCGGCGGGCGCTGGAGACCGGCGAACAGCAGCATCTGCAGCAGTCCCTGCACCTCGCCGGCCAGGAGAGCGAGAGCGTCTGGACGACGTTGCTCGTCCCCGTGCGGGACGCCGAGGGGACCGTACGGGGAGTGCTCCTTTCCGCACACGACGTCACCGAGGAACACCTGGCCCGAGGGCGCCTGGCCCTGCTCAACGAGGCCAGCATCCGCATCGGCAGCACCCTGGACCTCGCCCGGACCGCACAAGAACTCGCCGACGTGGCCATCCCGCACCTCGCGGACTTCGTCACCGTCGACCTGCTTCCCGCCATCGAAGGCGGCGACGACCCGCGGGCCGGCTCCCCGCCCAGCCCCGTCGTGCTGCGCCGTGTCGCCTACCAGTCCGTCCTGGAGGGCTGCCCCGAGGTCGTGGTGAGGCGCGGAACGGTGGCCGCCTACCCGGACGAGTCGACCGCGGCCAGGTGCCTGACCACCGGCCGGCCACTGATCGAGAACGTGACCGTCCCCGGGATCGACCAGGTGGCGAGGCAGGCCCCGGACCGGGCCGAGCAGATGCGGCGCTTCGGCTTCCACTCGGTGCTGGCCGTGCCGATGCGCGCCCGCGGCATCACCCTCGGCGTAGCCACGTTCTCCCGCCACCGGCGCCCGGAACCCTTCGAGCGGGACGACCTGCTTCTCGGCGAGGAGATCACCGCCAGGGCCGCCGTCTGCATCGACAACGCCCGCCGCTACACCCGCGAACGCCTCACCTCCCTCACCCTTCAGAGCAGCCTCCTGCCGCAGCGGCTGCCCCCGCAGGCCGCCGTCGACGTCGCCTCCCGCTACCTCCCCGCCAGCACGCGGGCCGGCGTCGGCGGCGACTGGTTCGACGTGATCCCGTTGTCCGGCACGCGGGTGGCGCTCGTCGTCGGCGACGTCGTCGGCCACGGCATCCAGGCCTCGGCCACCATGGGACGACTGCGCACCGCCGTACGCACCCTTGCCGATGTCGACCTCCCGCCCGACGAACTGCTGACCCACCTGGACGACATGGTCATCCGCATGTCCGCCGAGGGCGAGAGCGCGGCCGACACCGTCGGCGACATCGGCGCCACCTGCCTGTACGCCGTCTACGACCCGGTCTCCCGGCGCTGCACACTGGCTCGCGCCGGCCACCCCGGACCCGCACTGGTGACCCCGGACGGCGCCGTGGAATTTCCCGACGTCCCGGCCGGCCCGCCGCTGGGGCTGGGCGGCCTGCCCTTCGAAGTCGCCGAGATCGAACTGCCCGAAGGCAGCCTCCTCGCGCTGTTCACCGACGGCCTCATCGAGGCCCGTGGCCGCGACTTCGACGAAGGCCTCGACGTGCTGCGCAAGGCGCTGGCCCGGCCGGCTCAGTCCTTGGAGAGCACCTGCGACACCGTGCTCCAGGCACTTCTCCCGGACCACGCCGCCGATGACGTGGCGCTGCTGATAGCCCGCACCTGCGCCCTGGACGCGGCCCATGTCGCCACCTGGGACGTGCCACCCGATCCCTCAGCGGTCGCCGAGACGCGCAAGAAGGCCACCCGGCAGCTGGACGCCTGGGGCCTGGACGAGGCCGCCTTCGTCACCGAACTGGTCGTCAGCGAACTCGTCACCAACGCCATCCGCTACGGCGGTGCCCCCATCCAGCTCCGGCTGATCCTCGACCGCAACCTCATCTGCGAGGTCTCCGACGCCAGCAACACCGCCCCCCACCTGCGCCGCGCCCGCACCTTCGACGAAGGCGGCCGCGGCCTGCTCCTCGTCGCCCAGCTCACCCAGGGCTGGGGCACCCGCCAGACGTACACCGGCAAGACGATCTGGGCCGAACAGGCCCTCTCCGTCCCCCCTTCCCCGCCGTCGACGAGGACGGACTGACCGGCGGCCACTTCTCCGCCCGGTGGATCGGCGCGGCCCTGCCCCCGCCCCCGGAATCCTCCCGTCCCCCAGGTCGGTCGGGGTCGTCCAGGCGAGTGCTTCGCAGCCGGCAAGGCAGCGGCCAACGAGATGATGGGCGAACACGAACAGCAACCGCACTTCCGGGCCTCTGCCGAGCCTCCCCGGCGTTGTCGGTTGTTCTGCTTCGACGACACCGAAGGTCTGGAACAGGTCGGCCAGGAAACCCTTCCCGTGCTGTCAGTGGTCTCTGTTAGCTTCAGGCGCTCGTGTGATCCATGAGCGTCAAATACCCACAGGGGAGAGTCACTTGACCAGGTTCACAAGGACAGGCAGACGCAGACGCACGGTGGTGGGGAGTTGTGCGGCGGCGCTGTTGGCCACGGCTGCCGGGACGGCGTATGCGGTGGTCAACCTGCCGCCGAATCAGCCGCTCGTCCAAAACCTCCAGTCGGGAGGCAAGGCATGCACGACTGGTGACGACACGCCATACGTTTCGACGCCGCCCAGGCTCAGTGCGGTGCTGTACGACCCGGAGGAGGACAACCAGCCCTCCGAATCCAGCCCGGTCAGTGGCGAGTTCGAAGCCTGGTGGACGGACGCGGCCGGAGTGGAACAGCGGCGTACCTACACCACCATCGTTCTTTCCTCGGGGTCGCGCCAGTACTGGACGATGCCGAACGACATCCCGGCGAACACCGTCGTCTCCTGGCATGTCCGCGCGAACGACGGCAAGGCGACCTCCGCATGGAGCGACGAGGGCGACGGCTCGGTCTGCTCGTTCGTGTACGACGACGTGAGCCCGGAGAAGGCGACGATCACCTCTCCCGAATATCCCAACCCGGAGGACGTGTTCTGGGTGGACGGAGTGGGCGTCTACGGCCACTTCACCATGGACTCGCCCTCCGACGACGTGGTGTCGTACGCGTACGGCTTCGTGGGCGGCCCTTACGGCACCGTCTCCGCGGAGCGGCCGGGCGCGGCCGTGACCATTCCGTACCTGCCGCTCTCCGCGGGACCCAAGTCGCTGACGGTCCGCGCAATCGACCGGTCGGGCCGAAGCAGCGGGGAGTCGCGTTACGACTTCAACGTGCAGGCCGGCCGTGCTCCCGTCGCCCGCTGGAAGCTGGACGACCCGGCGGACTCCCGCTCGGCCGCCGCCGGGACCGGCACCCCCGCCCGTGCCGGGACCGGCGTGACCTTCGGCGGCCCGGCGCCCACGGGCACCACGGCCACCGCCACGGTCGGCCTCGACGGCAGCGGCCAAGCCTTCCTCACCCCGGACGCCCCGACGACCGACATCCGTAAGACGTTCGCGGTGAGCGCGTGGGTACGGCCCGCCGAAACCGACCGGAACATGACCGTCGTCAGCCAGGATGCCGACGGGGCGCCCGGCTTCGACCTCGGGCTGCGTCTCCAGGACTCCGGGCCCGCCTGGTCGTTCGCGATCGGCGGCGCGCAGGTGTCCGGCGGCACCCCCGAGACCGGCGAGTGGGCCCATCTGCTGGGGCTGTACGACGCCGAGACCGGAAAGGCGCGGCTGTACGTCAACGGCCACGAGGCCGGGACCGCGGCCGACGCGACTCCCGCCGAGGCGGCCGGCGCTTTCCAGATCGGGCGCGCCCTCGGTGCTGCCGACTACGGGGAGCAGTGGCACGGGGACATCGGTGACGTACAGGTTCACGACCGGGTCGTGGTGCCGGCCGAGGTAGCCGAACTCGCCTACCGCAAGCCGAAGTTGCTCGGCCACTGGTCGCTGGAGAACGCGACGGACGGGGTGAGCCCCGAGCAGTCGGACGGCGCGCCGCTGCGGCTCGGCGCGGGGGCTTCGATCTACCGGGGCTCCGACAGTTCCTGTATCCCGGAGATCGACCCGGACTGTACCTACGTGCCGCCGCCACTCGTCGGTGACGGGCATCTGCTGCTGGACGGCGAGAGCGGGTACGCCGCTGCCGACGGGCCCGTCGTGGACACCGGGGACAGTTTCACCCTCGGCGTCGTCGTACGCCTCGCGGACTCCGGACCCGCCCACCCGATGACCGTACTCTCGCAGGCAGGCGAGCACACCGACGCCTTCAAGGTGCGCTCCGGCAGCGTCTCGTAGTCGCGAGCAGCGGATGCAGCCCCGTGGGCCCAACGTCCTGGTTCCGCACCCCTGATGAGACGTTTCCGCGGGTCAGAAGCCTGCACAGTGGGGCGGGTGGGACTCGAACCCACGGCCGACGGATTATGAGTCCGCTGCTCTAACCGGCTGAGCTACCGCCCCGATACGGCGCGTCGCGCACATCTGTGCGCGCCGTCTGCCGCAGCATAGCCGCTCATACGATCTCCTGCTTCGGATGGTCGGCTTCGCTCGACCGTGGAGACAGCGGTGCGCGCCGGGTGGTTCCGGGGGACATGAAAAAGGACCCCAACGGGGTCCCCTTCAGCATGCTCCCCCGACTGGACTCGAACCAGTAACCTGCCGGTTAACAGCCGGCTGCTCTGCCAATTGAGCTACGGAGGACCGAGCTCCCCCGACTGGACTCGAACCAGTAACCTGCCGGTTAACAGCCGGCTGCTCTGCCAATTGAGCTACGGAGGAATGCCTCGTTGCATCGATCGTGCCGGCCTGGGTATTCGCCAGAAGGCGCTCGCTCGCTGCGACACATACATTAGCGCAAGCAGGGGGGTGCTCCGCCAATCGGTTCCCCCGGCGCGGAGCGCGCGCCACGATCTACGCAACGGAAGGGTGGCCACCATGCGGTACAAGCTCACGTTCGTCGCCGGACTGGCTCTGGGTTACGTGCTGGGCACGCGGGCCGGACGAGAGCGCTACGAGCAGCTGAAGAAGTCCGCTCGCCAGATCACGCAGAACCCCGCGGTCCGCAACACCGCGGAGACGGCCGCCCAGCAGGGCCGCCAGTACGCGGGCAAGGCCTACCAGGCGGTGAGCGACAAGGTCGGTGACCGGGTGCCGGAGTCGGTGGCACAGCGCGTACGGTCCCTGCGTGAGCGCAACGCGAACGGCAGCGGCGAGGACGACTGGGGCACCAGCAACACCTAGTGACCCCCGACCCGGCACGGTCACCTCCCGCCGTACGGCAGAATTTTCGCCATGGGGATAGTCGCCGGGTTGGACAGTTCGCCCGATTTCACTCGTATCGTCGTCTGCGACGCGGACTCCGGGTCCGTGCTGCGGCAGGGATACGCACCGCATCCGGTGGAGACGTCGGAGGGCGGCGGGCGGCCCTCCGACGTCGACCCGCAGGCCTGGCTGCTCTCGCTCGGCGAGGCGGCCGGCGGCGGGCTGCTCGAAGGGGTGCAGGCCATCGGGGTGTCGGCCCAGCAGAACGCCGTCGTGCCGCTGGACCCGCAGGGCAACACCGTGCGGCCCGCGATGGTCGGCGGGGACAAGCGGGGGCAGGTGGCGGCGGCCGATCTGATCGACGCGCTCGGCGGCCGTGAGGCGTGGGCGCAGGCGGTGGGCTGCGTACCGCAGGCCACCCAGCCCGTGACCAAACTGCGCTGGCTGAACAGGACCGAGCCGGAGAACGCGCAGCGCACCTCCGTACTCTTGCAGGCCCACGACTGGCTCGTGTGGCAGCTGCTGGGGCGGCCCACGCGCAGGACCACCGACCGCGGCGGGGCGTCCGGGACCGGCTACTGGTCCGCGGCCAGCGGCGGTTACCGGCCCGACCTCGTCGAGCTGGCGCTCGGCCACCAGGCCATGCTGCCCGAGGTGATCGGACCGTCCGACGCCGCCGGTACGACCCCGGAGGGGCTGCTGATCTCGGCCGGCACCGGGGAGACGATGGCCGCCGCCTTCGGACTCGGCATCGGGCTCGGGGACGCCGTGGTCTCGCTGGGCGCCTCCGGTTCCGTGATGGCCGTGCACCACGACGCGCTGGTCGACCAGAGCGGGATGATCACCTCGCTCGCCGACGCGACCGGCATGCACCTGCCGGTCGTCACCACCCTGAACGCCGTACGGACCCTGCGCGGTGCCGTCGACCTGCTCGGGCTGCCCGACCTGGAGAGTCTGTCCGACCTGGCGATGAAGTCGACGCCGGGTGCGCACGGGCTCGTACTCCTGCCGTATCTGGAGGGTGAGCGGACGCCGAATCTGCCGCACACCGCGGGGACCCTCGCCGGGCTGCGGCGGGAGTCGATGAAGGCCGAGCATCTGGCGCGGGCGGCGTTCGAGGGCATGCTGTGCGGGCTCGCGGACGCGCTGGACGTGCTGCGCGGCCGGGGCGTGGAGGTGCGCCGGGTCTTCCTGCTCGGGCAGGCCGCCGAACTGCCCGCCGTCCAGGCCGCGGCGCCCTCGCTGTTCGGGGCGCAGATCGTGGTGCCGCAGCCCGCGGACTACGCGGCGCTCGGTGCCGCCCGCCAGGCCGCCTGGGCGCTCGGCGTCTCACAGGGCACCCTGGACCCGCGCACCCCGCCGCCGTGGCAGGGGCCGGTCGCCCAGGTCTTCGAGCCGGGGGACGAGCTGGCGGTGGGACAGGCGGTGCGTCAGCAGTACGTGTCGGTGCGGGAACAGACCCATCCGGGGGCGTTCCGGTCGTAACGGCATCGCTGTTGGCTTAATCGGTTGAGGTAACGCGGGTGGAGTGCCCGACGATAGGGGCGAGGGGCAGACCGCCCGCCCCTCATCGCCCACTCCGAGAGACGTAGCGTGCTCATACGACTTCTGCGGACCTATCTCAGGCCCTACAGGAAACCCATCGCCCTGCTGGTGCTGCTGCAGTTCCTGCAGACCTGCGCCACCCTCTACCTGCCCACCCTGAACGCGCACATCATCGACAACGGCGTCGTCAAGGGAGACACCGGCTACATCCTCGCCTTCGGCGCGCTGATGATCGGCATCTCGCTGGCGCAGGTCGTCTGCAACACGGGTGCCGTGTACTACGGGGCGCGGACCGCGGCGGCCGTGGGCCGGGACGTCCGGGCCGCCGTCTTCGACCGGGTGCAGTCCTTCTCGGCCCGGGAGGTCGGCCACTTCGGCGCGCCCTCGCTGATCACCCGTACGACCAACGACGTCCAGCAGGTCCAGATGCTGGCGCTGATGACGTTCACCCTGCTGGTGTCGGCGCCGATCATGTGTGTCGGCGGGATCATCCTGGCGCTCGGCCTGGACGTGCCGCTGTCGGGCGTGCTGGTCGCCGTGGTGCCCGTGCTCGGGCTCTCCGTGACGCTGATCGTGCGGAGGCTGCGGCCGCTGTTCCGGGCGATGCAGGTGCGTCTCGACACGGTGAACCGGGTGCTGCGCGAGCAGATCACCGGCAACCGCGTGATCCGCGCCTTCGTCCGGGACGAGTACGAGAAGGACCGGTTCAGGAAGGCCAACACGGATCTGACGGAGATGTCGCTGGGCACCGGCCGGCTGCTCGCGTTGATGTTCCCGATCGTCATGACCGTCGTGAACGTCTCCTCGATCGCCGTCGTCTGGTTCGGCGCCCACCGGATCGACAGCGGCCAGATGCAGATCGGCGATCTCACCGCGTTCCTGGCCTATCTGATGCAGATCGTGATGTCCGTGATGATGGCCACCTTCATGTTCATGATGGTGCCGCGCGCGGAGGTCTGTGCCGAGCGCATCGAGGAGGTCCTCGACACCGAGTCCAGTGTCGTGCCGCCGTCGGCGCCCGTCACCGAGCTGCGCCGGCACGGCCATCTGGAGATCCGGTCGGCGGGCTTCCGCTACCCGGGCGCCGAGGAGCCGGTGCTGAAATCCGTCGACCTGGTGGCGCTGCCGGGCGAGACGACCGCCGTCATCGGCTCGACGGGCAGCGGGAAGTCGACTCTTCTGGGGCTGGTCCCCCGGCTGTTCGACACCACCGAGGGCGAGGTCCTCGTCGACGGAGTCGATGTGTCGACGATCGACCCGAACCTGCTCGCCGGAACGGTCGGCCTGGTCCCGCAGAAGCCGTACCTCTTCGCGGGCACGGTGGCGACCAACCTGCGCTACGGCAATCCGGACGCGAGCGACGAGGAGCTGTGGCACGCGCTGGAGGTGGCGCAGGCCAAGGCGTTCGTCAGCAAGCTGGAAGGCGGGCTGGACGCGCCGATCGCGCAGGGCGGGACGAACGTGTCCGGCGGTCAGCGCCAGCGGCTCGCGATCGCCCGCACCCTGGTGCAGCGCCCCGAGATCTACCTCTTCGACGACTCCTTCTCCGCGCTCGACTACGCGACGGACGCGGCGCTGCGGGCGGCGCTCGGCCGGGAGACCGCCGAGGCGACCGTCGTGATCGTGGCCCAGCGGGTGTCGACGATCCGGGACGCCGACCGCATCGTCGTCCTCGACGAGGGGCGGGTGGTCGGGACGGGCCGCCACCATGAACTGATGGCGGGTAACGAGACCTACCGGGAGATCGTGCTCTCCCAGCTGACGGAAGCGGAGGCCGCCTGATGGCCGGGCCCATGGGGCGGATGATGGCCGGGAGCGGCCCCGACGCGCGTTCGATGGACTTCAAGGCGTCCGGGAAACGGCTGCTGGGGCACTTCAGGCCCGAGCGGATCACCATTTGCGTGCTGCTGGTGTGCGTGGTGGCCAGCGTGGGGCTGAACGTGGTCGGTCCGAAGATCCTCGGCAATGCCACCGACCTGGTCTTCTCCGGCATCATCGGGCGGCAGATGCCGGCCGGGGCGACCAAGGAACAGGTGCTGGAGTCGATGCGCGCGCGGGGCCAGGGCTCCGTCGCGGACATGTTGAAGAGCACGGACTTCACCCCCGGCAAGGGCATCGACTTCGGTGCCGTCGGTGACGTGCTGCTGCTGGCGCTGGGCACCTTCCTGGTGGCGGGTCTGCTGATGGCGGTGGCGACCCGGCTGGTGAACCGGGCGGTCAACCGGACGATGTTCCGGATGCGCGAGGACGTGCAGACGAAGATGGGGCGGCTGCCGCTGTCGTACTTCGACAAGCGGCAGCGCGGTGAGGTGCTCTCGCGCGCCACCAACGACATCGACAACATCGGGCAGACGCTCCAGCAGTCGATGGGCCAGCTCATCAACTCGCTGCTGACCATCATCGGTGTGCTCGCGATGATGTTCTGGGTGTCGTGGATCCTGGCGCTGGTCGCGCTGGTGACCGTGCCGCTGTCGTTCTTCGTGGCGACGCGGGTCGGCAAGCGGTCGCAGCCGCACTTCGTGCAGCAGTGGCGCTCGACGGGCAGACTCAACGCGCACGTCGAGGAGATGTACACCGGGCACACCCTGGTGAAGGTGTTCGGGCGCCAGGATGAGTCGGCGCAGCTGTTCGCCGAGCAGAACGACGCCCTGTACGAGGCCGGCTTCAGGGCGCAGTTCAACAGCGGGGTCATGCAACCGCTGATGATGTTCGTCTCCAACCTCAACTACGTGCTGGTGGCGGTGGTCGGCGGGCTGCGGGTCGCCTCCGGCGCGCTGTCCATCGGTGACGTGCAGGCGTTCATCCAGTACTCGCGGCAGTTCTCGATGCCGCTGACCCAGGTCGCGTCGATGGCGAACCTGGTGCAGTCGGGCGTCGCCTCCGCCGAGCGCGTCTTCGAACTCCTCGACGCGGAGGAGCAGAAGCCCGATCCGATGCCGAGCGAGCGGCCGCGGGAACTGCGCGGCCTGGTCGCGCTGGAGCACGTGTCGTTCCGCTACGACCCCGAGAAGCCGCTCATCGAGGACCTCTCGCTGACGGTGGAACCGGGCCACACGGTGGCCATCGTGGGCCCCACCGGCGCCGGCAAGACGACCCTGGTCAATCTGCTGATGCGGTTCTACGACGTGTCGGGCGGCCGGATCACCCTCGACGGCGTGGACATCGCCCGGATGTCCCGCGACGAACTGCGGTCCACCATCGGCATGGTGCTCCAGGACACCTGGCTGTTCGGCGGCACGATCGCCGACAACATCGCCTACGGCGCCTCGCGGGACGTGACGCGCGGGGAGATCGAGGAGGCCGCGCGGGCGGCCCACGCGGACCGTTTCGTGCGGACGCTGCCCGAGGGCTACGACACCGTGATCGACGACGAGGGCTCGGGGGTGAGCGCAGGCGAGAAGCAACTCATCACCATCGCGCGGGCGTTCCTCTCCGATCCGACGATCCTGGTGCTCGACGAGGCGACCAGCTCCGTCGACACCCGGACCGAGGTGCTGATCCAGAAGGCGATGGCCAAACTGGCGCACGGGCGCACCTCGTTCGTCATCGCGCACCGGCTCTCCACGATCCGCGACGCGGACACGATCCTGGTCATGGAGAACGGGGCGATCGTCGAACAGGGCGCGCACGCCGACCTGTTGGCGGCCGACGGGGCGTATGCCCGCTTGTACCAGGCGCAGTTCGCGCAGGCGGTCGCCGAGGTCGACTGAGGTCCCGCCGGCTGTCAGGGGGCCGCTCACGTCCGCGTGGGCGGCCCCCACTCAGTCGAGGTAGCCGCGCAGTTGGTCGGCGAAGGCGTGGTCGCGCAGCTTGTTGAGGGTCTTGGACTCGATCTGCCGGATGCGTTCGCGGGTCACGCCGAAGATGCGGCCGATCTCCTCCAGGGTGCGCGGCCGGCCGTCCGCCAGGCCGTAGCGGAGCTGTACGACCTTCCGCTCGCGTTCGCCGAGCGTCGACAGGACGGCCTCCAGGTGCTCCCGGAGCAGCAGGAAGGCCGCCGACTCCACCGGGCTCGCGGCGTCGCCGTCCTCGATCAGGTCACCGAGGGCGACGTCGTCCTCCTCGCCCACCGGGGCGTGCAGCGAGACGGGTTCCTGGGCCAGCCGCAGGACCTCGCTGACGCGTTCGGGCGCCAGGTCCAGGTGGTCGGCGACCTCTTCCGGGGTGGGCTCGTAGCCGCGTTCCTGGAGCATGCGGCGCTGGACGCGGACGACCCGGTTGATCAGCTCGACGACGTGCACCGGGACGCGGATGGTGCGGGCCTGGTCGGCGAGGGCGCGGGACATGGCCTGGCGGATCCACCAGGTGGCGTAGGTGGAGAACTTGTAGCCGCGGGCGTAGTCGAATTTCTCGACCGCCCTGATCAGGCCCAGGTTTCCCTCCTGGACGAGATCGAGCATGGTGAGTCCCCGGCCGACGTAGCGCTTGGCGACGGAGACGACGAGCCGCAGGTTGGCCTCGATGAGGCGGCGCTTGGCCATCCGGCCCATGACGACGATGCGGTCGAGGTCGAGGGCGAGCCGGCTGTCCAGGTCGGGGGTGGTGGAGAGCTTCTCCTCGGCGAACAGGCCGGCTTCGACCCGGCGGGCGAGTTCGACCTCCTCGGCGGCGGTGAGCAGGTGGATGCGGCCGATCTCCCGCAGGTACTGGCGGAAGAGGTCCGAGGAGGGGCCGCTGGTGTCGGGGCGGCTGCGGGGCGGCGCGACCGGCTCGGGTTCCTCGGCGGGCTCCACCGCCTCCGCGGGGGGTTCGCCGAGTTCGGCCGGGCTCTCCGGCTCGGCCGTCTCCGGGTGGTGCGCGGCGCGGTTCTGCGGGGGCACGGCCGCGAAGACGTCGGTCTCCGCGTCCGGCTTCGCGCCGTCCGTCGTGCTGATCTCGGTCTGGTCGAGGGTCTGGGTCTGCACGGGGGCGACCTCCAGGATGATCGCTGCCAGGGGGGCGGCAGCGGTACTTCGGGGACGGGGTCGGCGGCCTCGCCGCTGTCCGTCCCGTACGCGATGAGCGGAACCGCGGGGGTGTGGGACCCGTTGGGGACGGGTCGGCCGCGCTCCGAGGACTCAGGCACCGGACCCAGTGTGGGGTACGACACATCGCCGCCACGAGGGGCGTGCGGTGACTTTTTGCGATCGGCCCGTGACCGATCGGTGACCGGACGAATCCGCAGCGTCGCCGTCCAGGCGGCGTCACGTCACTCCCCGCGCTCCGGTACGCGGGCGCCCCGGCCGGCGACCGCGCGGTGCCGGTCGCGTGGCCTGCGGACCTGTGTCCTGAACTCCCCTGCCGGCGGCCGGAGTCGGCGGCGCCGTTCAGAGCGCCTGGGCGCCCCGCTCGCGGAGCGCCTGGCCGTACTGCTGGAGCACCCACAACTCGTTCTGTACGGCGGCCAGACGGGCCGGGTCGTCCTGGGTGCCGGCGCGGGTCAGGGTGCCCTGGATCTCCTGGATACGGCGGTCCACGGCACGGCGGCGGACCGTGACGAGCTGCTCACCCGCGTAGCTCTCGTCGACCGTGCGGCGCATGATCGCCTCGACCGCCAGCTCGGTGACCATGGCGCGCACCGCGTCGTCCGGGGCGGCCTCGCGGACCCGCACCAGGTACTCCTGGGCGTCCTTCAGGCCGTACTCGGCGCCGCCCGCGTCCATGATCGCCTGGCGGACGGCCGCGTAGGGCGCCGCGGTGAACTCGTCCAGGCCGTACGCGTCAAAGGCCGGAGCCACCAAGTCCGGGCGCTGGAGGGCGAGTTTGAGCAGTTCGCGTTCGGTGGCGTAGACCGGGTTGCGCAGGGTGAGGGCGGGGCCGCCGGCTCCGCCGCGGGGGGCCGCGTCGTACCGCTGCTGCTGGGGGCCGCGCGCGGGGGCCGGGCCCTTGCCGCCGCGGTCGCGGGCCCAACGGGCCAGCTGGGCAACGCGCTTGACGACGAACTGGGTGTCCAGAATGCCGAGCATGCCGGCGAGCTGGACGGCGACCTCGTGCTGGGCGCCGCTGTTCTTGATCCGGGCGACGACCGGGGCGGCCTCGTCCAGGGCGGCGGCGCGGCCGGCCGGGGTCTCCAGGTCGTAGCGGGCGACGATCTGGCGCAGCGCGAACTCGAAGAGCGGGGTGCGGGGCTGGACCAGGTCGGCGACGGCCTCGTCGCCCTTGGCCAGGCGCAGTTCGCAGGGGTCCATGTTGTCCGGGGCGATCGCGATGTAGGTCTCGGCGGCGAACTTCTGGTCGTCCTCGAAGGCGCGCAGGGCCGCTTTCTGGCCGGCGGCGTCGCCGTCGAAGGTGAAGATCACGCGCGCCGAGCCGTTGTCCATCAGCAGCCGTCGCAGGATCTTGATGTGGTCGGTGCCGAAGGCCGTGCCGCAGGTCGCGATCGCGGTGGTCACGCCGGCCAGATGGCAGGCCATGACGTCGGTGTAGCCCTCGACGACGACCGCGCGGCTCGACTTCGCGATGTCCTTCTTGGCGAGGTCGATGCCGTAGAGGACCTGGGACTTGCGGTAGATGGCGGTGTCGGGCGTGTTCAGGTACTTCGGGCCGTTGTCCGCGTCGTAGAGCTTGCGGGCGCCGAAGCCGACGACCTCGCCGCCGATGTCGCGGATCGGCCACATCAGGCGGCCCCGGAAGCGGTCGATGGGGCCGCGGCGGCCCTCCTGGGCGAGGCCGGACGAGAGCAGTTCCTTGTCGGTGAAGCCCTTGCCGCGCAGGAAGCGGGTGAGATGGTCCCAGCCCTGGGGGCTGTAGCCGACGGAGAAGTGCTCGGCGGCGCCCTGGTCGAAGCCGCGCTCGGCGAGGAACGTACGGCCGGTGTCGGCCTCGGGGCTGGTCGCCAGCTGCTCCGCGTACCAGTCGGCGGCGATCTTGTGGGCCTCGACCAGGCGGATGCGCTCGCCGCGCTGATGGGCGGGGTTGTACCCGCCCTCCTCGTACCGCAGGGTGATGCCGGCCTGGGCGGCGAGCCGCTCGACCACCTCGGAGAAGGTGAGGTGGTCGACCTTCATCACGAACGTGATGGTGTCGCCGCCCTCCTGGCAGCCGAAGCAGTGGAAGAGTCCCTTGCTCGGGCTGACCTGGAAGGACGGCGACTTCTCGTCGTGGAAGGGGCAGAGTCCCTTGAGGTTCCCGCCGCCCGCGTTGCGCAGCTGGAGGTACTCGGACACCACGGCGTCGATCGGGACCGCGTCCCGAACCGCCTTCACGTCCTCGTCGTTGATCCGTCCTGCCACGCGTGAATTCTACGGGGACGGACCGGCACTCCTGACGGCCCGGAGGCGCTACGGGACCAGATCGGCGAGCGGGACGCGCGGGTCGGCCAGGGCCTCGGCGTCCACCGGTGCCCCGGACCTGATCAGCCGCTGGACCGGCTCTGTGACGTCCCACACGTTCACGTTCATCCCGGCGAGCAGTCTGCCTCCGGAGAGCCAGAAGGCGATGAACTCCCGCTTGCCCGCGTCACCCCGGACCACCACCTGGTCGTAGGAGCCGGGGGGCGCCCAGCCGGAGTACTCAAGGCCCACGTCGTACTGGTCGGAGAAGAAGTAGGGCACGCGGTCGTAGACGGCGTCCCGGCCGAGCATCGCGCGGGCCGCGGCGGGGCCGCCGTTGAGGGCGTTGGCCCAGTGCTCGACGCGCAGCCGGGTGCCGAAGAGGGGGTGCGGGAAGGCGGCCACGTCACCGGCCGCGTAGATGTCGGGGTCGGAGGTGCGCAGCCGGTCGTCGACCGCGATGCCGCCGCCGTGCGCGCGGTCGGCCAGCTCCAGGCCGGCCGCCTCGGCGAGCGCGGTGCGCGGGGCCGCTCCGATGGCCGCCAGGACGTCGTGCGCGGGGTGCTCCTCGCCGTCGTCGGTGCGGGCGGCGAGGACCATGCCGTCGTGGCCGACGATCTCGGTGAGCCGGGCGCCGAAGTGGAAGCGGACCCCGTGCTCACGGTGCAACTCCGTGAAGAGTTCGCCGAGTTCGGGGCCGAGCACCCCGTGCAGCGGGGTCTGCGAGGGCTCCACGACGGTGACCTCGGCGCCGTACTCCCGGGCCGCCGCCGCGACCTCCAGGCCGATCCAGCCGGCGCCGGCGATCACGAGGTGTCCGTTGTCCCGGCCCAGGGCGGTCAGGACGTGCTTGAGGCGCTCGGCGTGGGCGAGGCGGCGCAGGTGGTGGACGCCGGCGAGGTCGGTGCCGGGGATGTCGAGGCGGCGGGGCTCGGCGCCGGTCACGAGCAGGAGCTTGTCGTAGCGGACGAGGGTGCCGTCGTCACCGAAGCGGACCGTCTTCGCCGCACGGTCGACGGCGTCGACGGTCTGGCCGAGGTGCAGCTCGATGTCGTTGCGCGCGTACCAGGCGGGTTCGTGCACGAAGACGGTGTCGCGCTCCTCCTTGCCGAGGAGGTAGCCCTTGGACAGGGGCGGCCGCTCGTAGGGGTGGTCCCGCTCGTCGCAGATCAGTATCACCCGGCCGGTGAAGCCCTCCGCTCGGAGCGTCTCGGCCGCCTTGGCGCCGGCCAGGCCACCTCCGACGATGACGAATGTCTGGTCCGCGTCGACCACTTGATGCCTCCTCGTAACGGTGCCGCCACAGGCGAGCGTCCCGCACGCAGTGTGATGCGGGAAGGGGGTGAGACCCGATCGGGCCACGGAGGGTCACCTTCGGGCTGGTTTCACGTCACTGGGGTTCATGGTGGACCGCGCCCGTCAGCCGCGCGTGCAGGGACCGGGCCGAGGCGTCGGTGAGGGACGCGATCTGGTCGACGATCACCCGCTTGCGGGCACGGTCGTCGGGCGCCCGGTCGAAGAGGGCGCGGAACTGCGGGTCCAGGCCCTCCGGGGCGCGCGCGGTGAGCGCCTCGGCCAGCTCGGCCACCACGACGCGCTGGTCGGCCCGGATCAGCTCCTGCTCGGCGCGCTGCATCACGTACCGGTCGGCGACCGCCTTGAGGACCGCGCACTCCAGCCGCGCCCGCTCCGGTACGACGAGTTCGGCGTCGTAGCGGGTGAGGCGCCCGGGGCCGTACCGGGCGCGGGTGGCGGTCTCGGCGGCCAGGCAGAAGCGGCCGATGAGCTGGCTGGTGGCGTCCTTCAGGCGGGCCTGGGCGACGGCCGACCCGTCGTAGCCGTGCGGCCACCACTCCTGCCCCTGGAGCCGGTCCAGCGCCTCGGCGAGGGCGGCCGGGTCGGTGTCGGCGGGCACGTACCGTCCGAGGGCGACCGCGAAGACCGCCTGCCGTTCGGGCTCCACGCGCAGGCACTCGGGGTCGATGTGCCCGGCGTGCAGGCCGTCCTCGACGTCGTGCACCGAGTACGCCACGTCGTCCGACCAGTCCATCACCTGGGCCTCGAAGCAGGTACGGGTGGCCGGGGCGTGCTCGCGGGCCCAGTCGAAGACCGGCCGGTCGTCCTCGTAGACACCGAACTTCGGGGACTTGGGGTCGTCGGGGCGGGCGCCGCGCCGCCAGGGGTACTTGGTGGCGGCGTCGAGCGCGGCGCGGGTGAGGTTGAGGCCGACGCTGACCAGGTCGCCGGTCTCCGTCCGTACGAAGCGCTTGGGCTCGATGCGGGTGAGCAGCCGGAGCGACTGGGCGTTGCCCTCGAAGCCGCCGCAGTCCTCGGCGAACTCGTTGAGCGCGTGTTCGCCGGTGTGCCCGAAGGGCGGGTGGCCGAGGTCGTGGGCGAGACAGGCGGCCTCGACGAGGTCGGGGTCGCAGCCGAGGACGGCGCCGAGTTCGCGGCCGACCTGGGCGCACTCAAGGGAGTGGGTGAGGCGGGTGCGGGGGCTGGCGTCCCAGACGCGGCTGCGGGTGCCGGGCGTCACGACCTGCGTCTTGCCGGCGAGCCGTCTGAGCGCGGAGGAGTGCAGGATGCGGGCGCGGTCCCGTTGGAAGGCGGTGCGGCCGGGGCGTTTGTCGGGCTCGGGGGCCCAGCGGGCGGCTGACGCCGGGTCATAGGCGGTCGGGAGTGCGGTGGCGTCCATGGTTCGACAGTAAGCGGCGGGGGTGACAACGCGGGTGCCGGTGGGGGCCTTCGCGGGTGCCTCGTGCCGCTTCGTACGGGTACGGGGCTACACGGACGCCAGCGCGGGCGGCTTGAGCGGCTGCGTCGCCCGGGCCCGGTCGTAGCGGTGGAGGATCAGGCGGGCCATCGCCGGGTGGGCGCCCAGGGGTGCCGACGCGATCCAGGGGGCGGCTTCCGCGCACTGGGTGGCGAAGCGGCCGGGGGCGGTGAAACAGGAGGCCACGGCGGTCCGGTGACGGCCCCGGGCGGCCAGCGCCCGGACGGCTTCGGAGACCGTGGGGGCGGCGGCGGAGGCGTAGGCCGGGACCACGGGCACGCCGAGACGGTCGGCCAGGAGGTCGGCCGTGCGCTGGGTGTCGACCTTCGAGTCGGGGTCGCGGGAACCGGCGGCGGCGAGCACGACCGCGCTCGCCCGGCGGGTCTCCTCGTCCATGCCGGTGGGCCAGCCGGCCTCGACGAGCCGGTCGCGCAGGGTCTCCACGACGAGGGGGTGCGGCGCCAGCGGGGCGGCCACCCGCGCGCGTACCGGAGTCCGGGCCGCCAGCTCCGGGATGTCCCGCTTGACGTGGTAGCCGCGGGTCAGGAGAAGGGGGACGAGAACCGCCTCGCCGGTGCCCAGTTCGGCCAGGGTCTCCGGGAGCAGGGGCGCGTTCAGCTCGATGTGGCCCAGGTGGACGGAGAGGCCGGGGCGGAGGGCGCGGACGCGCTCGGCGAGGGCGCTCACCGTCCTCAGCGCGCGCGGGTCGCGGCTGCCGTGCGCCACCAGGACCAGCGCGGGCCGGCGGGGCCGCCCAGCGCCGGCGAGAGGGGCGGGACCCGGGTGACTGCCGATCCGGTTCATGGGCTGCGCCGTCCTGTCGGGGGTGGACTCGTCGCGGAGGGGATGCGACGCCGTCATGAACCGATGGTGACCGGGGGAGGTTGCCGCCCCGTTGCACGGGAATGACGGGTTTTTTCCGGGGGATCACGGCGGGGCGCCGGGGGGTGTGAGGCGGTGTGGACTCACGGTCCCGGGTTGCGGTGTGGACTCACGGTCCCGGGTTGCGGTGTGGACTCACGGTCCCGGGTTGCGGGGTGAAACCGGTCACCACGCCCGACCGGTGAACCGGGGGGCGTCGCCTGGCGTCTGTGACTGTCGACGACACACCCGGGAGGGGCCTTGCCCATGCGCCGACTGAGACTGCGCCTGCCGCGTCCGCCACGCACGCGTGCGGGACGCCGGCGGCTGGTGCGGGCGGTGGCCGCCGCGTGCGTCCTCGCCCTGCTGCCGATGACCTGGCTGTGGCTGACGGCCGGCGGCCGGCTGCGCACGGCGGCGGACGTGCCGCGCACCGACGTCGCCGTCGTCTTCGGCGCGGGGCTGTGGGACGGGGAGCCCTCGCCGTACCTCGCGCACCGGCTGGACGCGGCGGCGGCGCTCTACCGGACGGGCCGCGTGAAGGTGCTCCTCGTCACCGGCGACAACAGCCGCGAGGACTACGACGAGCCCGACGCGATGCGCGCCTATCTGACGGAGCACGGGGTGCCGGACGGGCGGATCGTGAGCGACTACGCCGGCTTCGACACCTGGGACTCGTGCGTCCGCGCCAAGAAGATCTTCGGCGTGGACCGGGCCGTGCTGATCAGCCAGGGCTTCCACATCCGCCGGGCGGTGGCCCTGTGCGAGGCGGCGGGCGTCCGCTCGTACGGCATCGGGGTGGACGACACGCACAACGTGACCTGGTACTACGGCGGCACGCGCGAGGTGTTCGCGGCGGGCAAGGCCCTGCTGGACGTGGTCTTCGCACCGGACCCGACCTTCCTCGGCCCCCGGGAGCCGGGGGTGGCCCGGGCGCTCGCCACCGCTGCCGCCACCGCTGGGTGACCCGCTCTTGACCGGCCTCGTCGACCTGAATCCCGTTGACGCGGACGGGAGTTGAGGGGACGGGCGCGTGCGGGCCGAGGCGGTCGGCTCCCGCTCGAGCACCGCGGCGCGCGCGGCCCGGCTCCCCCGGTCTCCCCGGTCCGGGTCGGCCGAGGCCGCGCGGGGTCACCCGTTCACACGTGTGCCCCGCGGCCTTCGGGTTCGGTGCGGGATGCGACCGCCGTACGCCGGTGACCTGGTGAAACAGTGGCGGCGCGGGAGTTGGGGGCGCGTGGCGGCCACCCGTTCGACGTAATGGCGACGTCCGCTCGGGGAGCGGGCCCGGGCCGGTGCCACTTACCTCGGAAGAGCAGCCACCCACAGCTCGGAGGAGCACCGATGCGACGCACCGCCCGTCTGCTCACCGGTACCGCGCTCGCGGTCGCCGCCGCGGGACTCACGACCGCACCCGCCTACGGCGGACAGAACGGCAGCCTTGAGGTGTTCCCGTCGAACGCGGTGCCCGGCAACAAGGTCACCGTCAACACCCACGGCTGCGGAGACGGCGGAACCGCCGACGGTGACGCCAGCGCGGTCGGCGGTGGGCGGTTCACGCTGGCGCCGAGCAGCCACGAGGACGACTCGATCGGGGAGTTCCGGGTGCCGCCGAGCGCGCAGCCGGGAACGTACGAGATCGTCGCGAAGTGCGCCGGCGGCAAGCGGGTCACCGGCGATCTGGTGGTGACGCCGACCTCGATGCGCGCGCAGGTGCAGCCTCGGGGCAGTGTGAAGACGGGGGTCGGCGGCGCGTTGGGCCCCGACCCCGTACAGACCGCGGCCGGTGTGGCGGCTCTCGCCGTCGCCGCCGCGGGCGGTACCTGGCTCCTGCATCGCCGGGCGAGAGGCGACGGGATCTGACGGACACCCTCCGCTGTCCGTCCGCCGGTACCGCGTGACCCCTCCCCTTCCGGGCCCGACGCCCCTCGCGGCCCGGAAGGGGGTGCGGGGCCGGCCGGGGCCGCTGGAGAGGGGATCGTGATGCGCAGGACCGTCAACACCGCGATAGGGGCCGTCACCGCGGCCTCCCTCTGCGCGGGCGCGTGGCTGCTGAGCGGGGGCGACGCGACCCGTACGCCGCCGCAGCCCGCCGCGGCCGAGGCGCGGCCCGACCCGGTCGCCGAGCGCCGGACGGCGCCCGCGCTGCCGCCGTCACCGCCGGCCCGTATCCGCATCCCGTCGATCCGCGTGGACGCCCCCCTGATGGGCCTGAAGCTCACCGCGGGTGGCAGCCTCGACGTCCCGCCCGCCGCGAAGAAGAACCTCGCCGGCTGGTACGAGGCCGGTACCACCCCGGGTGAGAGGGGAACCGCCGTCGTCGCCGGCCATGTCGACAACACCGAGGGCCCCGCCGTCTTCTACGACCTGGGGGCCGTGAAGAGGGGCGCCGCCATCGAGATGGACCGGCTGGACGGCGGTGTCGCCGTCTTCACGGTGGACGCCGTCGAGGTCTACGACGCCAGGCGCTTCCCCGACGAGAAGGTGTACGGCGCGGCGCCCCGGCCCGAGCTGCGGGTGATCACCTGCGGGGGCGGCTACTCGCGGACGACGGGCTACCAGGGGAACGTCGTGGTCTTCGCGCACCTCACCGGCAGCCGGTAGCGCCCTGCCATCCCGGCGAGCACCTCGCGTTCGCGGGGCACGAGCCGGGCCGCGTCAGCCGTCCCGACCTACCGCGCGAAGATCGGGAGGCCGGTGCCGGGCCGCTCCGGGCGCGGCCGTACGGCCGTCCGCCGCCGCTGCCGCCGTACCCGAGGGTGGCCGTACGGAACCGAGGGGTTCGGCGGGTCCACCCCCGGGGCGTACGGGCGAAAACCCTCACACCCCGGTCGCCCTCCCGCTGAGCGCAGCGTTCCTCCCGGGAAACAGGCGTGATGCGGCCGGGTAACGCCGACGGCGCAGGCTCCACGTATGACCTCGAACTCGCGTGGGGTGCCCACGATCGTCCTCGTCGGCCACGGCATGGTCGGCCAGCGCTTCCTCGAAGCGCTCGCCGAACGCGGCCTGACCGCGGCGCACCGGGTGGTCGTGCTGTGCGAGGAACCACGGCCCGCCTACGACCGGGTGCGGCTGACCTCGTACTTCTCCGGCAGCACACCCGACGAACTGTCCCTGACGGACGCGGAGTTCATCCGTGAGCACGGGATCGAGCTGCGTCTCGGGGACCCGGCGGTGGCGATCGACCGGGCGGCGCGGACGGTGACCGCCCGCTCCGGGCTGACCGTGGCGTACGACACGCTGGTCCTCGCCACCGGCTCCTATCCGTTCGTGCCGCCCGTGCCGGGCCGGGAGGCGGAGGGCTGCTTCGTCTACCGGACGATCGAGGACCTTCTCGCCATCGAGGCGTACGCCGGGGCACGGGCGACGACGGGCGCGGTGGTCGGCGGCGGGCTGCTCGGTCTGGAGGCCGCCGGTGCGCTCAAGGGGCTCGGACTCGCCACGCACATCGTGGAGTTCGCGCCGCGGCTGATGCCGGTGCAGGTCGACGAGGGCGGCGGCGCGGCCCTGTTGCGCACCATCGAGGAGATGGGCCTGACCGTGCACACCGGCACGGGCACGCAGGAGATCGTGACGGACGCCTCGGGCGCGGTCACCGGCATGAAGCTGTCCGACGGCTCCGAACTCGCCACGGATCTCGTGGTGTTCTCGGCGGGTGTCCGGCCGCGCGACCAACTGGCTCGCGAATCGGGCCTGTCGGTCGGCGAGCGGGGCGGGATCGCGGTGGACGAGCAGTGCCGTTCCGTCTCCGATCCGCGGGTGTTCGCGATCGGCGAGTGCGCGCTGGCGGCGGACGGCCGGGTGTACGGGCTGGTGGCGCCCGGTTACGAGCAGGCCGTGACGGCCGCCGCGACGATCGCCCGGGACGAGTCCGCCTTCACCGGCGCCGACCTGTCCACCAAGCTGAAGCTGCTCGGCGTGGACGTGGCGTCCTTCGGCGACGCGCACGGCACCACCGAGGACTGCCTCGAAGTCGTCTACTCCGACGCCCGTTCCGGTACGTACAAGAAGCTGGTCGTCGGCCGGGGCGGCGAGTTGCTGGGCGGCATCCTGGTCGGTGACGCGGAGGCCTACGGCACCCTGCGGGCGTTCACCGGTTCCGTACCGCCGGTCTCCCCCGAGCAGTTGGTGCTGCCCGCCGGCGTCGGCGCCCCGGCCGCCCTCGGCCCCTCGGCGCTCCCCGACGCGGCGGTCGTCTGCTCCTGCCACAACGTCACCAAGGGCGCGATCCGCGGCGCGGTCACCGAGCACGCGTGCACGAGCGTGCCCGAGGTGAAGACGTGCACCAAGGCCGGTACCGGCTGCGGGAGTTGCGTCAAGGTGCTGGGCCAGCTGGTCACCGCCGAGCTGGAGGCGAGCGGCATCGAGGTCGACAAGGGCCTGTGCGGCTGCTTCGCGCGGACCCGCGAGGAGCTGTACGAGATCGTCCTCGCCCTGCGCATCACGTCGTACCACGACCTGCTCGACCGGTACGGCCGCGCGGAGGCGCGGGGCGGCGACGGCTGCGAGGTCTGCAAGCCGACGATCGGCTCGATCATCGCGTCGCTGGCGCCGACGGTGGGGGCGAGCGGCTACGTCCTGGACGGCGAGCAGGCCGCGCTCCAGGACAGCAACGACCACTTCCTCGCCAACCTCCAGAAGAACGGTTCGTACTCGATCGTGCCGCGCGTCCCGGGCGGCGAGATAACCCCCGAGAAGCTCATCGTGATCGGCGAGGTGGCACGGGACTTCGGCCTCTACACGAAGATCACCGGCGGCCAGCGCATCGACCTGTTCGGCGCCCGCGTCGAACAACTCCCGCTGATCTGGTCCCGGTTGGTGGACGCCGGCTTCGAGTCCGGACACGCTTACGGCAAGGCGCTGCGCACGGTGAAGTCCTGTGTGGGGCAGACCTGGTGCCGCTACGGCGTGCAGGACTCGGTGCGGATGGCGATCGACCTGGAGCTGCGCTACCGGGGGCTCAGGTCGCCGCACAAGCTGAAGTCGGCGGTCTCCGGGTGCGCCCGCGAGTGCGCCGAGGCCCAGTCGAAGGACTTCGGTGTCATCGCGACGGCGAACGGCTGGAACCTGTACGTCGGCGGCAACGGCGGCGCGACCCCGCGCCACGCCGACCTGCTGGCCCAGGACCTCTCCGACGCCGAACTGGTGCGCCTGATCGACCGGTTCCTGATGTTCTACATCCGGACGGCCGAGCGGCTGGAGCGCACGAGCGTGTGGCTGGAGCGGCTCCCGGGCGGCCTGGACCACGTGCGGGACGTGGTGGTGGACGACTCGCTGGGCATCTGCGCGGAGCTGGAGTCGCTGATGGCCGCGCATGTCGCCGGATACCGCGACGAGTGGGCCGAGACGATCAACGACCCCGAGAAGCTGGCCCGGTTCGTCTCCTTCGTCAACGCGCCGGACACCCCGGACCCGGTCGTTGGGTTCGTGCCCGAGCGCGACCAGATCAAGCCCGACCTGCCGCTGCTGTCCATCGGCCGACGCCCCCTGGAAGGAAGCGCCCAGCGATGACCCTGGCACCCGAGACGACGACCGCCCTGAAGGTCCAACTCCGCCTGGAGGAAGACTGGTTCGAGGTCTGTGACCTGACCCTGCTGACCCCGGGCCGCGGCATCGCGGCCCTGCTGCCCGACGGCCGCCAGGCAGCCCTGTTCCGCGACCGGTCGGGCGCCCTCCACGGCATCGACAACCGCGACCCGTTCAGCGGCGCCGCGGTCCTCTCGCGCGGCCTGACGGGTACCGACCGGGGCCGCCCGTTCGTCGCCTCGCCCCTGCTGAAGCAGCGGTTCGACCTGCTGTCGGGGCAGTGCCTGGACGACGCGACGGTACGGGTGGCCGTGTACGAGGTACGGGCGCGCTGACCCGGCCGGGCGGCGGCCGACGAGCAGCGGACGGCGGATCGCGGGCGGCGGGACGGGCTCACGGCGCCCGCGGTCCGTCGTAGGACACTCCCGTCAGCTGCTCGGAGGCGGTCCAGAGGCGTTGTGCGGCCGTGTCGTCGCGGGTCCACGGTGCCCTGCGGGAGGGTCCGGGGGCACCGCGCCAGTGCGCGAAGGACGGGCCGATGAACGCGTCGGGGTGTACGCCGGGCGCGGTCGCCGCGTAGAGGGTGGGCAGGGCGCCGGCCTCCGCCGACTGGGCGAAGATCCGGTTGCCGAGCCGCATGAGGCGCTCCCTGCTCCGGCGCCCCTCCGCACGGGGGCTCGCGGTCTGGAGGCCGGTGTCCGCGTACCCCGGGTGGGCGGAGACCGCGACCGTGTCCGCGCCGCGGGCCCGCAGCCGACGGGCCAGTTCGTGCGTGAAGAGCAGGTTGGCGGTCTTGGAGCGGGCGTAGGCGGTCCAACGGCGGTACCGGCGTTCGCTGTTGAGGTCGTCGAGGTCGATGTCGGCCTGCAGGTGCATCATGCTGGACAGGTTGACGATCCGGGCGCCCGGCGCGTCGAGCAGCGCGGGCAGCAGCAGTCCGGTGAGGGCGAAGTGGCCCAGGTGGTTGACCCCGAACTGCGTCTCGAACCCGTCCGTCGTGGTCCCGTACGCCGTGCCCATCACGCCCGCGTTGTTGACGAGCAGGTCGAGCCGCTCGTAGGGGAAGCCGTCGGCGAAGCGCCGCACGGACGCCAGGTCCGCGAGGTCGAGCCGCCCGAACTCCGCCTCCGCGTACGGGACTTCGGCGGTGAGACGGTCGACGGCCGCGTTCCCCCGTCTCTCGTCGCGGCAGGCCAGCACCACCCGGGCGCCCTTGCGCGCCAGCTCCCGCGCGGTGACGTAGCCGAGGCCGCTGTTGGCGCCGGTGACGACGGCGGTGCGGCCGGTCCGGTCGGGGATGTCGCGTGTGCTCCAGCCGCTCATGTCCGGACTCCCTCGCTCGACGGATGTCTCCCGGCAGCAGTAAAGCGGCCGGAGGCGCGGACCGGGGCGGACGCCACGCGCCCGCGTACGACGAGAGGGCGGCATCCCCCGCACAGGGATGCCGCCCTCTCCTGCGGTCCGGGGCCGCCGTCGGGTCGGTGAGGGTGTGACCGGCGGCGGCTCCGGAGGTATCAGCGGTGGTCGCTGCCCTGTGCCGAGGAGGCCGCGCGGCCCGCTTCCAGCCGGGCGACCGGGATGCGGAACGGGGAGCAGGAGACGTAGTCGAGGCCGACCTCGTGGAAGAAGTGGACGGACTCCGGGTCGCCGCCGTGTTCGCCGCAGACGCCGAGTTTGAGGTCGGGGCGGGTGGCGCGGCCGGCCTTGGCGGCGAGTTCGACGAGGGAGCCGACACCGTCCCGGTCGATCGTCTCGAAGGGGGAGACGCCGAAGATGCCCTTCTCCAGGTAGGCCGTGAAGAACGAGGCCTCCACGTCGTCGCGGCTGAAGCCCCACACGGTCTGGGTGAGGTCGTTGGTGCCGAAGGAGAAGAACTCCGCGGCCTCCGCGATCTGGCCGGCCGTCAGCGCGGCGCGCGGCAGCTCGATCATCGTGCCGATCGCCAGCTTGAGCCGGGTGCCCGTCGCCGCCTCGACCTCGGCGATGACCTGGTCGGCCTCCTCGCGGACGATCTCCAGCTCCTGGACGGTGCCGACGAGCGGGATCATGATCTCGGCGCGCGGGTCGCCCTTGGCCGCCTTGCGTTCGGCGGCGGCCTCGGCGATCGCCCGTACCTGCATGGTGAAGAGGCCGGGGATGACGAGGCCCAGGCGTACGCCGCGCAGGCCCAGCATCGGGTTCTGCTCGTGCAGGCGGTGCACGGCCTGGAGCAGCCGCAGGTCGTTCTCGTGGGACTCCTGGCGGGCCTCGGCGAGTGCGACCCGGACGGAGAGTTCGGTGATGTCGGGCAGGAACTCGTGCAGCGGCGGGTCGAGGAGGCGGACGGTGACGGGCAGTCCGTCCATCGCCTTGAACAGTTCGACGAAGTCCTGCTTCTGGAGCGGCAGCAGCCCCTTGAGGGACTCTTCGCGCTCGGTCTCCGTGTCGGCCAGGATCAGGCGTTCCACCAGCTCACGGCGGTTGCCGAGGAACATGTGCTCCGTCCGGCAGAGGCCGATGCCCTGGGCTCCGAAGCGGCGGGCGCGCAGGGCGTCCTCGGCGTTGTCGGCGTTGGCGCGCACCCGCAGCCGGCGGACCCGGTCCGCGTAGCCGATGATGCGGTGGACGGCCGCGACGAGTTCGTCGGCGTCGTCGGCGCCCGCGTGCATCCGGCCCTCGAAGTACTCGACGACCGGGGAGGGTACGACCGGGACCTCGCCCAGGTACACCTTGCCGCTCGATCCGTCGATGGAGATCACGTCGCCCTCCTCGACGACGTGTCCGCCCGGCACCGTCATCCGGCGCCGCTTGGTGTCCACTTCGAGCTCCTCGGCGCCGCAGACGCACGTCTTGCCCATGCCGCGGGCGACGACGGCGGCGTGCGAGGTCTTGCCGCCCCGGCTGGTGAGGATGCCCTCGGCCGCGATCATGCCGTCGAGGTCGTCGGGGTTGGTCTCGCGGCGGACGAGGATCACCTTCTCGCCGGAGCGCGACCACTTCACCGCCGTGTACGAGTCGAAGACCGCCTTGCCGACGGCGGCGCCCGGCGAGGCGGCGATGCCGCGGCCGACCGGCCGTACCTTCGCCTCGTCGTCGAAGCGGGGGAACATCAGCTGCGCCAACTGGGCGCCGGTGACGCGCTGGAGGGCCTCGGCCTCGTCGATCAGGCCCTGGTCGACGAGTTGGGTGGCGATCCGGAAGGCGGCCCCGGCGGTGCGCTTGCCGACCCGGGTCTGGAGCATCCACAACTGGCCGCGCTCGATGGTGAACTCGATGTCGCAGAGGTCCTTGTAGTGGTTCTCCAAGGTCTCCATGATCCGCATCAGCTGGTCGTAGGACTTCTTGTCGATCTGTTCCAGCTCGGCGAGCGGCACGGTGTTGCGGATGCCGGCGACGACGTCCTCGCCCTGGGCGTTCTGGAGGTAGTCGCCGTAGACGCCCTGGTGGCCGGAGGCGGGGTCGCGGGTGAAGGCGACGCCGGTGCCGCCCCCGATCGATGTAGCCGTGGGGCCGAGGTTGCCGAAGACCATCGAGCAGACGTTGACGGCCGTGCCCAGGTCGTGCGGGATGCGTTCCTGGCGGCGGTAGAGCTTGGCGCGGTCGGTGTTCCAGGAGTCGAAGACGGCGTGGATGGCGAGGTCCATCTGCTCGCGCGGGTCCTGCGGGAAGTCCCGGGCGGCCTCGGCCTTGACGATCCGCTTGAAGCGGGTGACCAGCTTCTTCAGGTCGGCCGCGTCGAGTTCGGTGTCGACCGTGACCTTCTTGGCGGCCTTGGCCTTCTCCAGGGCCTCCTCGAAGAGTTCGCCGTCGATGCCGAGGACGGTCTTGCCGAACATCTGGATGAGGCGCCGGTAGGAGTCCCAGGCGAACCGCTCGTCGCCGGCCTGTTCCGCCAGTCCCTGCACGGACTTGTCGGAGAGGCCGATGTTGAGGACGGTGTCCATCATGCCGGGCATGGAGAACTTGGCGCCCGAACGGACCGACACCAGAAGGGGGTTGTCGGGCTGGCCGAGCTTCTTGCCCATCGTCGTCTCCAGGGCGGCGAGGTGGGCGCTCACCTCGTCACGGAGTGCCGCGGGCTCGTCGCCACTGTCGAGGTAGGTCCGGCACGCCTCGGTGGAGATCGTGAAACCCGGAGGGACGGGGAGGCCGAGGTTGGTCATCTCGGCGAGGTTGGCGCCCTTGCCGCCGAGCAGGTCCTTGAGATCCTTGTTGCCCTCGGTGAAGTCGTAAACGAACTTCACTTCCTGAGCTTCCTTCTTTTCCGACACGGGTCTCGACTCCTCGACGACTCGGTGGCTGCCCTGACGGCCAGGAACATACCCAGATCAAAGGCGTCTGGGTACGTCCACTCCTGCGACTCGCGCCCTTAACCTGTCGTCCGCCAGGGGATCGAAAGTCAATGGCGGTCAAGATTTGGCAAGCGGCAGCCGCCGGATGTTTTCACTTCCTGAACGCACTTCCCTGCGGAAGAGCGCGTTTCCGCTCAAGTGAGCATCAAGTGGCACGTCTGATTTCGATCGATGAACGATCACGGGGTGGCACTCGGTGCCACCCTTTGGAGAAGTGCAGCCGTGCCCGATCTGCTCATCTGAGCGCCATCCCTATCAAGGGTGGCGAGAATCACGCTTCCACAGGAGCCCGGATTCCACCATCCGGACGCGGACGCGAGACGGCAACCCGTCCGTCACACACCCAGGGCGAGCAGCCGTTCCTCGGCCCGCTCCGGCGCGTACAGGTGCTCCACGACCAGCGCGCCCGCCCCCACCAGCCCGGCCCGCTCGCCGAGCCGCGAGGTGACTATCTCCAGATGAGCGGTGGAACGCGGCAGCGCCCGCTGGTAGAGCAGCTCCCGCACCCCCGTCAGGAAGGGGGTTCCGGCCAGATCCCCGGCGATCATCAGCACGCCGGGGTTGAGCAGCGTCACCACCGTCGCCAGTACGTCCCCGACGCTGCGCCCCGCCTCGCGCGCCAGCGCCATCGCCTCCGGATGCCCGGACGCGAGCAGCTCCCGTACGTCCGAGCCCGAGGCGGCGGGCACCCCGGCCTCGGCCAGCCGCCGCGCCACGGCGCCGCCGCTCGCCACGGCGGCGAGACAGCCGTAGGAGCCGCAGCGGCACAACGCCTCGGTGCCGACCCGGATATGACCGATGTCGCCCGCGCCCCCGTCGATGCCCCGGAAGACGGAACCGCCGACGACGACCCCGGCCCCGATCCCCGTCGACACCTTGACGAGGACGAACGCCGAACAGTCGGGGTGTCCGGTGCGCTGCTCGCCGTAGGCCATGAGGTTGGCGTCGTTGTCGACGAGGACCGGGACGGGCGGCGCGCCGGTGTGTTCGGTGAGGGCCCGGGCGAGCCGGCCCCGTATGTCGTAGCCGTCCCAGCCCGGCATGATCGGCGGCTGGACCACCCGGCCGGTCTCGCTGTCGACCGGTCCGGGCACGCCGAGTCCGATGCCGCAGACCTCCGCGGCCCGGTGGCCGGCCTCCTCCAGCAGTCCGGCGAACCAGTGGCCGAGCGCGCCCAGCACGGCCTCCGGGCCGTCGTCGACGGCCAGCGTGCCGGAGCGCTCGGCGAGGAGTTCGCCGGTGAGCGAGAGCACGGCCGCGCGCGCGTGCCGGGTGTCCAGGTCCGCCGCGAGGACCACCGCGTGCGCGTCGTCGAACTCCAGGGTGATGGCGGGCCGGCCGCCCAGTGGGGAGTCCACCGGGCCGCCGGCGCCCTCGCGCAGCCAGCCCGCGCGGAAGAGCCGGTCCAGCCGCTGGCCCACGGTCGCGCGGGAGAGTCCCGTCACATGCTGGAGTGCGCCGCGCGTGGTGGCCCGCCCGCTGCGCACCAGTTCCAGCAGCTCTCCGGCGCTCGCCTGACCTCGTCCCGTCATGCGCACCCCCTTGTGTTTCTCAACTCTGCATTACATATTGGGTTTTGCGTGTTAACTAGACGTAACCCTACGGTAGCCCCGACCGCACCGGTCGGCCCGTCGTCCTTCGTGGAGCCCCGAGTGGATCGCACCGTCCAGCTCACCGCCCGTCCCGTTGCACGCGCTTTCGCATACGATCCGCCGCCCCCGAGGCGTTCCCTGCACCTCAGGGCCGCCGCCGTACTGGAGGGCAACTGGACGGGAACCTCCACCGTCCCCTCCCACGGCCTGTATCCGCACCAGTGGTCGTGGGACTCCGCGTTCATCGCGATCGGCGTGCGGCACCTGTCGCCGCTGCGGGCGCAGACGGAGCTGGAGACGCTGCTCGCCGCCCAGTGGGGCGACGGCCGCATCCCGCACATCGTCTTCAACCCCTCCGTACCCCTGGACGCGTACTTCCCGAGCCCCGACTTCTGGCGCTCCTCGACCGCCGGACGCGCCGCGGGCGCCCCGCGCACCGTACAGACCTCGGGCATCGTGCAGCCACCGGTGCACGCGCTGGCGGCCTGGCTCGTGCACTGCGCCGACCCCGGCCTGTCCAGGGCCCGTTCCTTCCTGGCCCGGGTCTACCCCAAGCTGGCCGCCTGGCACCGCTATCTCCTGCACCGCCGGGACCTCGGCGGCGGCGGGCTCGCCTCGGTGGTCCACCCCTGGGAGCAGGGCATGGACAACAGCCCTTGCTGGGACGCCCCGTTGGCGCGGGTGACCCCGGCCCCGGCCCGCTCCTTCCGCCGCGCCGACCTCGCCCACGGCTCCCCGGAGGACCGGCCGACGGATCTGGACTACGGGCGGTACGTACGGCTCGCGGCGGAGTACCGGGACGGTGAATACGCCGACGGGCAGGGCGAGTTCGCGGTCGAGGACCCGTCCTTCAACGCCCTGCTCATCGCCTCCGAGCACGCGCTGGCCCGGATCGCCGGTGAGCTGGGCGCCACCGGCACGGCCCGGCACGCGCGCGCGGAACGGCTGACCGCGGCGCTGGTCGAACGGCTCTGGGACCCCGCGGAGGGCATGTTCTTCTGCCGGGACCTGCGGGGCGGGGGCCTCATCCCCGAGCGCGGCGTCTCCGGGCTGGTCCCGCTGCTCCTCCCCGGCCTGCCCCGCGACCTCGCCGCCACCCTCGTCCGTACGGCGTGCGGACCGCACTTCGGCCTCGGCTCCAGCACCCGACTCCCGCCCAGCTACGACCTGTTGGGCGAGGCCTTCGACCCGCACCGCTACTGGCGCGGGCCGGCCTGGTCCAACACCGCGTGGCTGCTGGAGCGCGGCCTCCGGCTGCACGGGGAGCGCGCCCGCGCCGACGCCCTGCGCGAGGCGGTCCTGGAGACCGCCGACGCCACCGACTTCGCCGAGTACGTCGACCCGTACACCGGCGAGGCGTGCGGCGCGACCGGCTTCGGCTGGACCGCCGCCCTCGCGCTCGATCTGCTGCACGAGCCCACCGGACACGGCGTGTCCACGACGGGCACCGGCACGTTCGACGGGCGCGGCCTGAGCGATGTGAGCGACTTGAGCGGCACGGACGGCGAGGCCGCCAAGGCAGGCAAGGGAGGGGAACGGGGATGACGGACCGGCATCATCTGCTCGTGCACGGCGGGACGTTCGCCGCCGTGGGCGACGGCGGCGACATCAGCGGCGTCCGGGGCGGCAGCTCTCCGGACGGGTTGTTCGTACGGGACGCGCGGCATCTGAGCCGCTGGCAGCTCACCGTCGACGGCGCGGTCCCGGAGGCGCTCACACCGGTCGCCGACGGGGACACCGCACGGTGCGTCCTCGTCCCGCGCGGTGGCCGCCAGGAGCCGCCCGCGCACACGCTCTTCCGTGAACAGGCCGTCGGCGAGGGCGCGTTCGTCGAATCGCTCAAGGTCACCAGCAACCGCCCGGTACCGACCACGATCCGCCTCGCGGTCACCGCCGACGCCGACTTCACCGACCAGTTCGAACTCCGCTCCGACCACCGCACCTACGCCAAGGCCGGCGCCACCCGATCCCGCCACGTCCTCGACGACGGCGTGGAGTTCGCCTACCAGCGCGGCGAGTGGCGGTCCTGTACGACGGTCACCGCCGAGCCCGCCCCAGACGGCGTCGAGGAGACCGGCACCGGCGCCCGCCGCCTCGTGTGGACCCTGGGCCTCGCACCGCACGGCACCGCCGAACTCGCGCTGCGCGTACAGGCCCGGCCGCACGGCGACCGGCCACCAGCCGCCGTCCCGCGCTCGCCCGCCGCCCTCACCAAGCAACTCATCGCCCTGGAGGGCGAGTTCGTGCGGGACGTGCCCTTCCCCACCGGCTGGCCCGAGCTGGCCGCCGCCTGCTCCCGTGGCCTGTCGGACCTCGCCTCGCTCCAGGTCCCGGCGACCGGCCCGGACGGCGAGGAACTGCGCGTACCGGCCGCCGGGGCCCCCTGGTTCCTCACCCTCCTGGGCCGCGACGCCCTCCTGACCTCGCTCTTCGCCCTCCCCTACCGGCCCGAGCTGGCCGCCGCCACCCTCCCCGCACTCGCCGCCACCCAGGCGACCGACGTGGGCGTGGACTCCGTCGCCCAGCCCGGCAAGATCGTCCACGAGGTACGCCACGGCGAGCTGGCCCACTTCGGGCAGGTGCCGTACGGGCGGTACTACGGCTCGGTCGACGCGACCCCGCTCTTCCTGGTGCTGCTCGGCGCCTATGTGGAGCAGACCGGTGACAGAACCCTCGCCCGGCGCCTGGAACCCCACGCCCGCGCGGCGATCGGCTGGATGCTGGACCACGGCGGCCTGACCTCACGCGGATACCTGGTCTACCGCGCGGACCAGGGCGGCCTGGCCAACCAGAACTGGAAGGACTCCCCCGGCGCGATCTGCTCGGCCGACGGCACCCGCGCGAGCGGGCCGGTGATGGCGGCCGGGGCCCAGGGCTACGCGTACGACGCGCTGCGCCGCACCGCCCAACTGGCCCGCACCGTATGGGACGACGAGGTGTACGCGGCGCTCCTCGAACAGGCGGCCGGTGACCTCCGGGACCGGTTCCAGCGGGACTTCTGGATGCGGGAGCACTCCTTCCCGGCGCTGGCCCTGGACGGCGAGGGCCGCCAGCTCGACGCGCTGGCGTCGGACGCCGGGCATCTGCTGTGGTCCGGGCTGCTGGACAAGGAGTACGGCGAAGTGGTCGGCCGGCGGCTGGTGGAGCCGGACTTCTTCTCCGGCTGGGGCGTCCGCACGCTCGCCTCCGGCCAGGCGGCGTACCACCCGCTGTCGTACCACCGCGGTTCGGTCTGGCCGCACGACAACGCGCTGATCACGCTGGGCCTCGCCCGCTACGGCCTGCACGACGAGGCGCGTACGGTCGCGCACGCCCTGGTCGACGCGGCGACCGCGACCGGCCACCGCCTCCCGGAGGTCCTCGCGGGCTACGGCCGCGACACCCACACCGAGCCGGTGCCGTACCCGCACGCGTGCGTTCGGGAGTCCCGGTCGGCGGCGGCGCCGTTGGCCCTGCTCACGGCGGTGGGCGGCGCGTAGCCGGGCGGCGGCGGGACCGTGCGGCGCGGTCCGGTACGGGGATTGACGCGGGGTTTACCGGGTGTTTGCCCGACACTGGCCGGGTCCGGCTGAACAGGGCACCCGGCAACCCCGTACGGAAGGGTGGCGGGCACTGCCTCCCCAGCGTGGGCCCGCCACTCCGCCACGCCGCGCACGGAAGGACCTTCGGGGTGCCTCAGCACACGAGTACACGCCAGTCACCGGGAACACCCGAGGTTGCCGGGGACGAGGTCCTCCCGCCGGACGCGGCGGAGAAGACGGCCGCGAAACCCGGGGCGGCCGACTCCGCCGAGGAGGCGGCGGCTCCCGCCGGCCCGGCGGACGTCACGGAGCCGCCGGCGGGGGCGACGACACCGGTCTCCGAGCCCGCCGACACGGACACCGACATGAACGCCGCCGCGGACCCCGAAGCAGAAGCCGAACCCGGACCGGAGATCGAGACCGAGCGCCAACCCGGCCCCGCGGAAGCCGAGTTGCTCGCGGACACCGAAGCCGCCGAAGCCGCCGAACCCGCCCCGGCTCCCACCGCCCCGGCCCCCGAGGCGGATCCCGGCCCCGACCCGGCACCCGGCCCCCAACCCGGCTCCCTCCGGGCCAAGTTGACCGGCCTCCCCGGTGTCCGCCGAGTGCGCGGCTGGCGGGGCAGGTACCCCGTCGCCGCCCGGGTGCTCGCGATCCTCACGACCGTCCTCGCCGTCGGCATCGTCGTCGTGGCGCTGGTGCTGCCGAACAAGGAGGACAACTTCCGTACGGCGCAGTTCACCCGCATCCCGGTCGAGGCGCTGCTCGGGGCCGCCGTGCTGATCGCGGTGCCCCGCCGGCCCCGGCTCGTCCTCGCGGTGCTGGGCGGGCTCTCCATCGGTGTGCTGACCGTGCTGAACCTGCTCGACGTGGGGTTCAACGAGTACCTCGGCCGGGGCTTCAACCCCCTCCTGGACTGGCCCCTGCTGACCGACGCGCAGTCGTACGTCGCGGACACGATCGGCGGTACGGGCGCGACGCTCGCCTCGATCGGCGTGGTCCTGCTCGTCGTCCTGCTGCTGGCGGTGACGGTGCTGGCGGTGGTCCGGGTCGGCAATGTGCTGGGCCGGCAGAAGAGCCTCTCGACGCGCGTGCTGCTCGTCCTGTGCGCGGTCTGGATGACCGCCGCGACGCTGAACATCTCCTACGACGGTGTGCCGGTCTCCTCCGAGCACACCGTCGCCATGCTCAAGTACCGCGAGCAGCAGGCCCGCGCCACCTACCGCGACGAGCGCGAGTTCACCAAGACCGCGAAGGTGGACGCGTTCGGCAACACCCCCGGCTCCCAGCTCGTGCCGGACCTGCGGGGCAAGGACGTGATCTTCACCTTCATCGAGAGCTACGGCCGCAGCGCGATCGAGGACCCGGTCGAGGCCCCCGGCGTGGACAGCACGCTGGACGCGAGCACCGCCGCCCTGAAGAAGGCGGGCTTCGCCGCGAAAAGCGGCTGGCTGACCTCGGCGACGTACGGCGGCAGCAGCTGGCTCGGGCACTCGACGACCATGTCGGGCCTGTGGATCAACAACCAGAACCGCTACCGCACGGTCACCGCCAGCGACCACCTCACCCTGACCAAGGCGTTCCAGAAGACCGGCGACTGGGACACCGTCGGCGTCATGCCGGGCGTGCAGAAGGCCTGGCCCGAGTCGAAGTGGTACGGCCTGGACAAGGTCTACAACGCCTTCCAGACCGGCTACAAGGGACCGAAGTTCAGCTGGTCGACCCAGCCCGACCAGTACGCCCTGGAGGCGTTCCAGCGGCTGGTGCACGGCAAGAAGCGCACCGACGGCAAGCCGCTGATGTCTCTGGTCATCCTCACGTCGAGCCACCAGCCGTGGGCGCCGATCCCGAAGATGGTCCCCTGGGACCAGCTGGGCGACGGCTCGATCTTCGACGCGATCGAGAAGGCCGGCAACAAGCCGACCGACATCGTGACCAGCTCCACCAAGTCCCAGCAGGAGTACGGCAAGTCGGTCCAGTACTCGGTGACCAGCCTCACCCAGTGGATGGAGCGCTACGGCAACAAGAACACGGTCCTCGTCTTCCTCGGCGACCACCAGCCGATCGCCCGGGTCAGCGGCAGCCACGCCAGCCGTGACGTGCCGATCTCGATCGTCGCCAAGGACCCCAAGGTTCTCGCGAAGATCGGCAGTTGGAACTGGTCGGACGGTCTCCGCCCGGCGCACGACGCGCCGGTGTGGAAGATGAGCGACTTCCGCGACAAGTTCCTCACCGCCTACGGCTCCACCCCGCACCCCTCGAAGGGCTGACCGGAGCGGGGGAGTTCAGCCTCCGGACGTGTCCAGTTCCGCGTCCTCGCCGATCCCCGCGCAGTCGTAGGGGTCCTTCAGCCAGCCGTCCGGCAGCACCACCCTGTTGTTGCCGGACGTACGGCCGCGGGGCCCGTCGGCGCCCGCGGGCCACGGCTGGTCCAGATCCAACTCATCCAGCCCGGAACGGAGTTCGGCCAGCGAGGAGGTGATCGCGAGCCGCTTGCGCATCTCCGAGCCGACCGCGAAGCCCTTGAGGTACCAGGCGACGTGCTTGCGGAAGTCGATGACCCCGCGCGCCTCGTCCCCGAGCCACTCGCCGAGCAGGGTCGCGTGCCGGACCATGACGTCCGCGACCTCGCGCAGCGCGGGCCGGTGGAGATCCTGCTCCCGGCCCTCGAAGGCGGCGACGAGGTCGGCGAAGAGCCACGGCCGGCCGAGGCACCCGCGCCCGACGACCACTCCGTCGCAGCCGGTCTCCCGCACCATCCGGACCGCGTCCTGGGCCGACCAGATGTCGCCGTTGCCGAGGACGGGGAGCTCCGGCACATGCTCCTTGAGGCGGGCGATCGCGTCCCAGTCCGCCGTACCGCCGTAGTGCTGGGCGGCCGTGCGGCCGTGCAGGGCGATGGCGGTGACGCCCTCGTCGACGGCGATCCGGCCCGCGTCGAGGAAGGTGAGGTGGTCGTCGTCGATGCCCTTGCGCATCTTCATCGTGACGGGCAGCTCACCCGCCCCGCTGACGGCCTCGCGCAGGATGGCCCGCAGCAGGTTCCGCTTGTACGGCAGCGCGGAGCCGCCGCCCTTGCGGGTGACCTTCGGCACGGGGCAGCCGAAGTTCAGGTCGATGTGGTCGGCGAGGCCCTCCTCCGCGATCATGCGGACGGCCTTGCCGACGGTCGCCGGGTCGACGCCGTACAGCTGGATCGAGCGGGGTGTCTCGGTCGCGTCGAAGCGGATCAGCTGCATGGTCTTCTCGTTGCGCTCGACCAGCGCCCGGGTCGTGATCATCTCGCTCACGAACAGGCCCTTGCCGCCGCTGAACTCCCGGCACAGGGTCCGGAAGGGCGCGTTGGTGATGCCGGCCATGGGGGCGAGCACGACGGGCGGCCGGACGGTGTGCGGGCCGATCTGAAGGGGGGAGGCGGGCGTGAGCATGAGGCCATTGTCACGCATCGGCCGAGCCGGTGTAACGGTAATTAGTTAGCCGCACTATCGATGTTCGTCTACGATGGAACCATGCCCGAGCTCAGCCACCGCGGACGTCTGCTGGTGCTCGCGATCTGCTGCATGAGCCTGCTGATCGTGAGCCTCGACGTCACCATTCTGAACGTCGCCCTCCCCTCGATGCAGCGCGATCTGCACGCGACCACGTCCGGCATGCAGTGGACGATCGACGCCTACACCCTCGTCCTGGCCTCGCTGCTGATGCTGGCCGGCTCCACGGCCGACCGGATAGGCCGCAAACGGGTCTTCCTCACCGGTCTGGTCGTCTTCGCCGTCGGCTCGCTGCTCTGCTCGCTCGCCTGGAACCTCGACGCGCTCATCGTCTTCCGCATGGTCCAGGCGGTCGGCGGCTCGATGCTCAACCCGGTCGCCATGTCGATCATCACCAACACCTTCACCGAGCCGCGTGAGCGCGCCCGTGCGATAGGCGTGTGGGGCGGCGTCGTCGGCCTGTCGATGGCGGCGGGACCGATCATCGGCGGCCTGCTCGTGGACTCGGTCGGCTGGCGCTCGATCTTCTGGATCAACCTGCCGGTGGGCCTGGCGGCGCTGCTGCTCACGCTGAAGTTCATCCCCGAGTCCCGCGCGCCCAAGGCCCGCCGCCCCGACCCGGTCGGCCAGTTCCTGGTGATCGCCCTGTTCGGCTCCCTGACCTACGCGATCATCGAGGCCCCGGACTCCGGGATCGTCACGGTGCTGCCCTTCGCCATGATCGCCGTCGCCGCGCTCGCCGGTCTCCTCTGGTTCGAGCCACGCCGCACCGAACCCCTGATCGACCTGCGGTTCTTCCGCTCGGCGCCGTTCAGCGGGGCCACCGTCATCGCGCTCAGCGCCTTCGCCGCGCTGGGCGGCTTCCTCTTCCTGTCCACGCTGTACCTCCAGAACGTCCGGGGACTCGACGCCCTGCACGCCGGCCTGTGGATGCTGCCGATGGCGGTCCCGATGCTGCTGTGCGCCCCGCTCTCCGGGCGGCTGGTCGGCAGCCGGGGACCCCGGCTGCCGCTGCTCATAGCCGGGCTCGCCATCACCGTCAGCGCGCTGCTGTTCGCCGTGTTCGAGGCCGAGACGTCGGACGTCTCCCGCTTCATCGGGTACGCCCTGTTCGGCGTCGGCTTCGGCTTCGTGAACGCGCCGATCACCAACACGGCGGTCTCCGGGATGCCCCGGGCGCAGGCGGGAGTGGCGGCGGCCATCGCCTCCACCAGCCGGCAGCTGGGGCAGACGCTGGGCGTCGCCGTGGTCGGCGCGGTGCTGGCCTCGGGCGTGGTGTCGTCGTCGTACCGGCAGACGTTCGTGCCGGCGGCCCGGCCCGGCTGGTGGATCCTCACCGGATGCGGGCTCGCGGTGCTGGTGCTGGGGGCGGTGACCAGCGGACGCTGGGCGCGCCGTACCGCCGAGGACACGGCGGAGAAACTGAAGTCCGCCGAGGTACGCCAAGCGGTGGGCGCCACCGCCTAGTGCTCCGACCGGAGCGGCTCCCCCCGCGTTCCCTGGTTCCGGGCACGGGCGTGCGGGACGCGCTGGTGGTGGCCCTGCTGGTGTGGCTCGCGGGGGTGATTCTGACCGGTCCGCTCGCGCCGCGGCTGTCCCGGATTGCCGGCCGAGTTGCTCACGGCTTGGACAACTCGGCCCGCCCGGGCCCCTGTTGATGTTGGTCTTGCTGCACACTCCTGCGCGGAAAGGTTCTGCCCGGGATGTGGCCGTTGGAGGCGTCGATGCCGCAGGACAGCACGAGCAAGGTAAGCCGCTGGGACCGGCACGGCCGGGAGCATGTGGTGCGGGTGGGACGGGCGGGCGTGCAGCGCACGATCAGCTGTGACACGTGCGGCTGGCGGCAGGGCGCGCAGTTCCTGCCCTGGCTGAAGGCGGAGGACCATCTGGCGGAGGCCCACCAGGCGACGGTGGACCCCACGGCGGCCCAGTCGGAGCGCTGAGGCGCCCGCCGCGACCGGAACCGGTGAACCCGGCCGCGGCCGGTCCGGATCAGGCGCGCAGTCCGCGCAGCAGCAGCTCCACCAGAGCCTCGAACTCGGCCTCCACGCCCGGCTTCTCCCACTTCTTCGCGTAACCGGGGTCGTGGAAGCGGCCGGTGGCCTGGAAGACCGCACGGGCCGCGACCTCCGGGTCGGGGACGGCGAAGACACCGGTGTCCGTCCCGGCCCGGACGAGCGTGGCCAACTGGCCGATCAGTTCCGCGATGTGCTCGCTGACCACCGCGCCGGCCTCGCTCGCGAGGACGGAGTAGGTGGCGAAGAGTTCCGGGTCGTCGCCCGCCTTGCTGCGCTTGGCGTCGAACAGGCTGCGCAGCCAGTCCCGCAGCCGGTCCCGGGGATCGCGGTCCTCGGCGACGACCCGGGCCAGCCGGTCGGCGGTGCGGTCCAGCCAGCGCTTGGTGACGGCCTCCCGCAGCGCGGCCTTCGTACGGAAGTGACGGTAGACCGTGCCGTGGCTGACGCCGAGCGCGCGGGCCACGTCGACCACGGTGGCCTTGGCCGGGCCGTGGCGGCGCAGCACCTCCTCGGTCGCTTCGAGGATGCGCTCGGCGGTCAGGGTCTCGGTGGCCATGAGGGAGACCGTACCCGGCGGCCGGATCAGCGCTCGCTGTCGAGGTGGGCCATGGCCGAGGCCGGGTAGCGGTCGCCCGCCGCGGCGTCGGCCGGCACGGCCAGCTCGATCGCGGCCAGGTCCTCCGCGTCCAGCGTGACCTCCAGGGCGCCCAGCGACTCCGCGAGCCGCTCCCGGGTGCGCGCGCCGATCAGCGGCACGATGTCCTCGCCTCGGGAGAGCACCCAGGCGATCGCGATCTGCGCGACGGAGACGCCCTTCTGCTCGGCGATCTTCCGCAGCGACTCGACGAGGGCCAGGTTGTGCTGGAGGTTGTCGCCCTGGAAGCGGGGCGAGAAGGCCCGGAAGTCGCCCGCGCCGAGCTTGCGGTCGGCGGTGAAGTGGCCGGAGATCAGCCCGCGGGAGAGCACACCGTACGCGGTGATGGCGATGCCCAACTCCCGTACGGTGGGCAGGATTTCGGCCTCGATGCCGCGCGAGATCAGCGCGTACTCGATCTGTACGTCCGAGATCGGGGCGGTGGCCGCGGCGCGGCGGATGGTGGCGGCGCCGACCTCGCTGAGGCCGATGTGCCGGACGTGGCCCTTCTCCACCAGTTCGGCGATGGCGCCGACGGTCTCCTCGATCGGTACGTCGGGGTCGACCCGGGCGATCCGGTAGACGTCGATGTGGTCGACGCCGAGGCGCTGGAGGGAGTAGGCGGCGAAGTTCTTCACGGCGGCGGGGCGGCCGTCGTAGGCGTTCCAGCCGCCGTCCGGGTCGCGCAGCGCGCCGAACTTGACGCTGGTGAGCGCCTGTTCGCGGCGGGCGGCGGGGGCGGTGCGCAGGGCTTCGCCGATCAGCATCTCGTTGTGGCCCATGGCGTAGAAGTCGCCGGTGTCGAGCAGGGTGACGCCCGCTTCCAGGGCGGCGTGGATGGTCGCGACGGACTCGGCCCGGTCGGCCTCGCCGTAGAGCGCGGACATGCCCATGCAGCCGAGGCCGAGGGCGGAGACCTGGGGGCCGGTGGTGCCGAGGGAACGCGTGGGGATCGTCATACGGTCACCCTCCCATAACAGCTGACAGCTTTCAATATTTGTCAGCTGTCACCCATCGGGCGCCGAGTCGCGATCAACAGGCGGGAAGCGCACCCGAGTTGAGCCCGGGGCCGGCCCGGCACGACGGAACGCCGGACGAGCCTCGGCTCGTCCGGCGTTCCGTGTGGACCTGTGACCAGGCGGCGGTCAGGCGCCGATCAGACGCCCCGCGAGGTAGCCCTCGATCTGGTCGAGCGACACCCGCTCCTGCTTCATCGAGTCGCGCTCGCGGACCGTCACCGCGTTGTCCTCAAGCGTGTCGAAGTCGACCGTCACGCAGTACGGCGTGCCGATCTCGTCCTGGCGGCGGTAGCGGCGGCCGATGGCGCCGGCGTCGTCGAACTCGATGTTCCAGTTCTGCCGCAGCGCGGTGGCGAGCCCCTTGGCCTTCGGGGACAGCTCCGGGTTGCGGGAGAGCGGGAGCACCGCGACCTTCACCGGGGCGAGGCGGTGGTCGAGGCGCAGCACCGTGCGCTTCTCCAGCTTGCCCTTGGCGTTGGGGGCCTCGTCCTCGACGTAGGCGTCGAGGAGGAACGCCAGCATCGCGCGGCCCACACCGGCCGCGGGCTCGATGACGTACGGCGTCCAGCGCTCCTGGGCCTCCTGGTCGAAGTAGGAGAGGTCCTGGCCGGAGGCCTTGGAGTGGGCGCCGAGGTCGTAGTCGGTGCGGTTGGCGACACCCTCCAGCTCGCCCCACTCGTTGCCGCCGAACTGGAAGCGGTACTCGATGTCAGCGGTGCGCTTGGAGTAGTGGGAGAGCTTCTCCTTGGGGTGGTCGTACCACCGCATGTTCTCCTCGCGCAGGCCCAGGCCGGTGTACCAGTTCCAGCGCTGCTCCATCCAGTACTCCTGCCACTTCTCGTCCTCGCCCGGCTTGACGAAGAACTCCATCTCCATCTGCTCGAACTCGCGGGTGCGGAAGATGAAGTTGCCGGGGGTGATCTCGTTGCGGAAGGACTTGCCCATCTGGGCGATGCCGAACGGCGGCTTGCGACGCGAAGTGCTCTGCACCTGGGCGAAGTTGGTGAAGATGCCCTGGGCGGTCTCGGGGCGCAGGTAGGCGACGGAGCCGGTGTCCTGGGTGGGGCCGAGGTGCGTGGCGAGGAGACCCGAGAACTGCTTGGGCTCGGTGAACTGGCCCTTGTTGCCGCAGTTGGGGCAGTTGACGTCCGCCAGGCCCTTCTCGGGGAGACGGCCGTGCTTGGCCTCGAAGGCCTCTTCCAGGTGGTCCGCGCGGAACCGCTTGTGGCAGGCGGTGCACTCGGTCAGCGGGTCCGAGAAGGTGGCGACGTGACCGGAGGCGACCCAGACCTCGGGCGCGAGGATGACGGACGAGTCGATACCGACCACGTCCTCGCGCGACGTCACCATGTAGCGCCACCACTGGCGCTTCAGGTTCTCCTTGAGCTCGACACCCAGCGGCCCGTAGTCCCAGGCGGCGCGCTGGCCTCCGTAGATCTCACTGCAAGGGAATACGAAGCCACGGCGCTTGCTCAGGCTGACGATGGTGTCGATCTTGTCGGCGGCCACGGTGCTCTCTTCATTACGACGACGGGCGACGAAGCGAGACGCTTCAGAGCTAACAGCTCAGAGTACCGGCGGCTCCTCCCCCTCGACCAAATCGGTTGTCTGAACAGGCCCCTGACAAGGCTTGTTGACAACGGTTTCCATCTTAGTTGAAAATGACTGTCATGAACGTACGACGACGCCTCATATCCGCGGCCGCGGCGACCGCCGCCACCGCCCTCGGCCTCGGGGCCCTCTCCGCCTGCTCCTCCGGGGCCGCCGCCGCCAACACCGGCAAGTTCGACGTCGTCGCGTCGTTCTATCCGCTGGAGTTCCTCGCCGAGCAGATCGGCGGCAGCCACGTGCACGTCACCAACCTGACGAAGCCCGGCCAGGAGCCGCACGACCTGGAGATCAGCGCGCGGGAGACCGTGCGGCTCCAGGAGTCCGACGCGGTGCTCTACCTGAAGAACCTCCAGCCCGCCGTCGACGGCGCGGTGGCCCAGTCCGAGGTCAAGACCAAGATCGACGCCGCCTCCCTGACCACCCTTGAGCAGCACGGCAACGAGGTCGGCGGCCACGCGGCCTCCCACGACACCGCCAAGAACGGTGAGGCGGCCGGCCTCGACCCGCACATCTGGCTCGACCCGGTGCGCTACGCCCAGGTCGCCCAGGGCGTCGGCACCGCCTTCGAGAAGGCCGACCCCGGCCACGCGGCCGACTACCGGAAGAACACCGCCGCCCTGGTCAGGAAGCTGGACGCGCTCAACTCCCGTTTCCGGGACGGACTTTCGCACACCCGCACCAAGGTCTTCATCACCACCCATGCCGCCTTCGGCTACCTCGCCGAGCGCTACGGCCTCACCGAGGAGGCCATCAACGGCCTGGACCCCGAGTCGGAGCCGAGCGCGAACCGGGTCAGGGACCTTGAGAGGATGGCGAAGGCCGACGGCGTCTCCACCGTGTTCTACGAGACGCTCGTCAGCGGGAAGACCGCGCAGACCATCGCCGGGGACGCCGGCCTGAAGACCGACGTCCTCGACCCGATCGAGGGCATCACCGACAAGCCCCGGGGCACGGACTACTTCTCGGTCCAGGAAGCCAACCTCAAGGCGCTCGAGAAGGCCCTGGGCAGCAAATGACCCGTACCACGGAGGACGACTTCATGAGCGACGAGCCCGTCATCGCACTGCGCCGGGTGAGCGCCGAACTGGGCTCGCGCCCCGTCCTGCGCGGCATCGACCTCACCGTCCGGCGCGGCGAGGTCGTCGCGCTGCTCGGTGCCAACGGCTCCGGCAAGTCGACCGCGATCCGCACCGTGATCGGCCAAGTGCCGCTCAGCGGCGGCGAGATCGACCTGTTCGGCGCCCCGCGCGCCCGCTTCCGCGACTGGCGGCGCGTGGGCTACGTACCGCAGCGCACGACGGCCGCCGGCGGGGTCCCCGCCACCGTCACCGAGATCGTCGCCTCCGGCCGGCTCTCCCGCGCCCGCTTCGGCATGCTGCGCAGGGCGGACCACGCGGCCGTCACCCGGGCCCTGGAGCTCGTCGGCATGGCGGACCGGGCCAAGGACTCCGTCAACGCCCTCTCCGGCGGCCAGCACCAGCGGGTGCTGATCGCCCGCGCGCTCGCCGCCGAACCCGAACTGCTGATCATGGACGAGCCGATGGCGGGCGTCGATCTGGCCAGCCAGGAGGTGCTCGCACGCACCCTGGAGGACCAGGTCGCCCAGGGCGCCACCGTCCTCCTCGTCCTGCACGAACTGGGGCCGCTGGAGCCGCTCATCGACCGGGCCGTCGTCCTGCGCGACGGCTGCGTCCAGCACGACGGCCCGCCCCCGCGCGCCCTCGGCCAGCACGCCCTGCCCGGCCACGACCACGTACACCCGCACTCGGCGGCCGACGCCGCACCGATCCGCACGGGACTGCTGAGCTGATGGACTTCCTGAACTACGCCTTCATGCAACGGGCCCTGCTCGCCGCCGTCCTGGTCGGCATCACGGCCCCCGCCGTCGGCATCTACCTCGTCCAGCGCCGCCAGGCCCTCATGGGCGACGGCATCGGCCATGTCGCGATGACGGGCGTCGGCCTCGGCTTCCTCCTCAACACCTCCCCGGTCTGGATGGCGACGGCCGTCTCCGTCCTCGGCGCGGTCCTCATGGAGCTGATCCGCTGGTACGGCAGGACCCGCGGCGACATCGCCCTCGCCATGCTCTTCTACGGCGGCATGGCCGGCGGCGTGATGTTCATCAACCTCGCCCCCTCAGGGTCCAACGCCAACCTCATGACGTACCTCTTCGGCTCGCTCTCGACGGTCTCGCAGTCCGACGTGAGCGCGATCTGTCTGCTGGCCGCGTTCGTGGTGCTCGTCACGGTGGGACTGCGCAGGCAGCTCTTCGCGGTGAGCCAGGACGAGGAGTTCGCCCGGGTCACGGGCCTGCCGGTACGCGCCCTGAACCTGCTGACGGCGATCACGGCGGCGGTGACGGTGACCGTCGCGATGCGGGTGGTCGGCCTGCTCCTGGTGTCGGCGCTGATGGTGGTGCCGGTGGCCGCCGCGCAGCAGCTCAGCCGGAGCTTCGCCGCGACCTTCGCGATCGCGGTGGCGATCGGCGTGAGCGTGACGATCGGCGGCACGGTCACCTCGTACTACCAGGACGTCCCGCCCGGCGCGACGATCGTGCTGCTGACGATCGCCGGGTTCGTCGTCCTGACTGTGCTGGCCGCGCCGCTGGCCCGGCGACGGGCCCGGGCAGCCGCCGCGGCCCGGCCCGCGGGGGACCCCGCAGAGTGCGCGATTCCGGCCACCAGAGGGGCCGGCGACGAGGTCGGAGTCTGACCCGGTCCAGCCCGGACTGGCACAATGGCCCGGCAGAGTGCAGACGTGAGGAGGCAACGGTGACGACGGCCGGCCCGCCCGTACGAGGACGATCAACCCGCCAGCGCGCCGCTGTGGCGGCGGCCCTCGACGAGGTCGACGAGTTCCGCAGCGCCCAGGACCTGCACGACATGCTCAAGCACAAGGGCGACTCCGTCGGGCTCACCACGGTGTACCGCACCCTTCAGTCCCTCGCCGACGCCGGCGAGGTCGACGTCCTGCGCACCTCCGAGGGCGAGTCGGTCTACCGCCGCTGCTCCACGGGCGAACACCACCACCACCTCGTCTGCCGCGTCTGCGGCAAGGCGGTGGAGGTGGAGGGTCCGGCGGTGGAGAAGTGGGCGGAGGCCATCGCCTCGGAACACGGCTACGTCAACGTGGCCCACACGGTGGAGATCTTCGGCACGTGCGCGGAGTGCGCGACGGCCTCCGGCTGAGGACCCGGGTTCTCAGACGCGGCTCAGGTGGGCGTCGAGTATCGCCCGCAGCCGGTCCACGTCGGCCGGGTCCTGTACGGCGCGCTTGGGCAGCAGGGTGAAGTCGAGGGCCCAGCTGTAGCGCAACCGAGGCGGCGCGCGGACGGCCTCGGCCGCGTAGCGACGTACTGGCCCACGACCGCAGCGAGCACGCTCTGCTCGCCGGGCACCTCGCCGCCGGACAGCATGCATGCGGACGAAGGACCTCGCCCGGCAGTGCCGGGAGCCTCCCTGTCATGCGGCGCCCCGGTCTCGTGGCGCCGCCGACCGGGCTTCCTCTACTTCCTTCCTGCGGCGCAGAGTTCCGTGTCGATCAGCGCGTTCTGGGCCATCTCCGTGGACAGGTCGGACGCGCCGTCGCCCGTTGCCTCCAGGACCACGGTGTGGCGGCCGTCCGCGCTGACCCCGTCGCGGGTGGTGTAGCCCATCAGGTCACCGGCGTGGCTGTAGTAGACGCCGCCGCAGGTCAGGGGGATCTCCATCAGGCCCAAGCCGTAACGGGCGCCGGGCCAGACGGGGTCCAGGGACGCGGCTCGTACCGTCGTCTTCATCTCCGCCAGTTGGGCCGGGTGCAGGAGCCTGCCGCCCAGGAGGGCCGAGAAGAAGCGGGTGAGGTCGCCGGTCGTGCTGATCATCGCGCCGGCCGAGCCGGCGGCCGTCGGGTTGAGGTCGGTGACGTCGATGGTCGGACCGGACCCGCCGAAGTCCGAGTAACCGTGCAGGTGTTGGCCGGGGATGCGGGTCGAGGTGTCGGGGGCGGAGGTGTCGCGCAGGCCCAGCGGGCGGATGATGCGCCGGGTGACCTCCTGCTGCCAGGTGTGGCCGGTGGCCTTCTGGATGATCATTCCGGCGAGAATGTAGTTGGTGTTCGAGTACTCCCACTGGGTGCCCGGCGCGAAGTCCGGGGCGTGCCGCATCGCGATGCCGACCAGGTGTTGTGGGGTCCAGGTGGTGTACCGGTCGGCCTCGAAATCCGCCACCGTGCTGATCGCGGGGAAGTCGGCCGTGTAGTTGAACAGTCCGCTGGTGTGGTTCAGCAACTGCCTTACGGTGATGGCGCTTCCGTCGTTCCCGTTGCCGTCCACCGTGCCGGGCAGCCAGTGTTCGACCGTGTCGTCCAGTGATACCCGTCCCTCGCCGACCAGTTGGAGCATCACCGTCGACACGAAGGCCTTGGTGCTGCTCGCGATCCGGAACGTGTCGGTGACGCGGGCCGCCCGGCCCGTGGCCGTGTCCGACACCCCGGTGGCGGCGTAGCGCCGTCCGTCCGGACCCGTCGACTGGGCTACGACGGCGACGGTGCCCGTCTCCTCGATCGCGTCCACGCTCTGCTGGAGCGTGGTGCGCTGCCGGGACTTCGTGGAGCTCGTGGTGTCCTTCGCGCTGGCCGCGGGTGTCGCCAGGCCGAGGCCGAGTGCGGCCAGTGCTGCTACGGAAATTAGCTGACGACTCGTCAACATAAATTGTCTCCCAGCAAGTTGATGATCCGTCACACTCAACTCGCGGTGTGTTCCGGTGTGTTCACCAACCTAGGGAGACGGCACGTGGTGATCGATCCAGTGCGCGGGCCGGTCCGCCGTACAGCCTGCTGTACCAAGACCCGCCACCGGTACGGGCGTCAGCCCAGCCGCCGTAGATCCTCCAGGTAGCGCAGGACGGCGGCGACCCGGCGGTCCACCTGGTCCGTCGGGGACAGGTCGAGCTTGGCGAAGATGCTGCGGATGTGTTTGTGGACGGCGCCGTCGGTCACGACGAGTTTCCCGGCGATGGCGGAGTTGCCCAACCCCTCGGCCATCAGGGTGAGTACGTCCCGTTCGCGCGGGCTGAGCCGGTCGAGGCGGCTGCCTTGGCGGGAGCGGGTGAACAGCTGGGCGACGACCTCGGGGTCGATGGCGGTGCCGCCGGCCGCCACGCGGTACAGGGCGTCGAGGAACTCCTCGACCCGGCCCACCCGTTCCTTGAGCAGATAGCCGAGGCCGCTCACCCCGCCGCCGAGCAGCTCGGTCGCGAAGCTCTGCTCCACGTATGCCGACAGCACCAGCACCGCCAGGTCGGGCCGCCGTCGCCGGGCCTCGACCGCGGCGACGATCCCCTCGTCGGTGTGGGTCGGCGGCATCCGTACGTCGAGGATGGCGACGTCCGGTCTGTGTGCGTCGATGGCGTCGAGGGCTTCGTCCGGGGTGCCCGCGGTGGCCACCACGTCCAGCCCCTCGGCGCGCAGCAGCAGGGCGAGGCCCTCGCGCAGCAACGGGTCGTCCTCGGCGATGACGATCCGCATGTCAGTCACGCTCCACAGCTCGGACTCCACACCTTGCGTTCCGCATCGCAGGCTCTCTCTTTTCGCTCGTCACGGTCCCCGCCTCACTGGCCACAGGGGAGATCCGCGGTGAGGACGGTCGGGCCGCCCGGTGGGCTGGTCAGGGTGAGGTCGCCGTCGTGGGCCGCGATACGGCGGCGGATGCCGGTGAGGCCCGAGCCGCCGTCCGCATCCGCGCCCCCTCGCCCGTCGTCCTCGACGCGCAGGACGAGGCGGCCGCCGGTGCCGCGTGCCGTGATCGTGGCGTGTGCGGCGCCGCTGTGTTTGGCGATGTTGGTCAGGGCCTCGGCGACGACGAAGTAGGCGGTCGCCTCGACGGAGGCCGCGCAGCGAGCGGGTACGTCCACGTCGATCCGGCACGGCACCGCGCAGTCCGCGGCGAGACCGGAGAGCGCGCCCGCGAGCCCCCGGTCGGCCAGCACCGGTGGCAGGATGCCGCGCGCGACCGTCCGCAGTTCGGCCAGCGCCTGTTCGGCGGCGGACTGGGCACGTTCGAGGAGTTCGTCGGCACCGGCCGGGTCACGGGCCGCCATACGTCGGGCCGCCCCGAGCAACACGGCCACGGAGACGAGGCGGTTCTGCGCGCCGTCGTGCAACGAGCGCTCTATCCGCCGGAGTTCGGTGGCGTGCGCGTCGAGAGCGGCGGCGCGGGTGGCGGTCAACTCCGCCACGCGCAGGACGAGATCCACGTCAGGACCGGCCGCGAGGAGCCGCCGCCCCGGTCCCGACTGCAACTGGGCCATGCCGGGCGCCAGCCCCAGGATGATGGCGACCCAGCCCACACCCAGCAGCGCCACGGCGAGGGCGTCCGGCCAGGTGTGCGCGTTGCCGATGCCGAGCGATGTGGCCGTCGCGTTCTCCGGCATGAACGTCCAGTACAGCGGGAACGCGCTGTCCCGCACGGCCGTGATCGGCAGCAGGACGCCAAGAAGTCCGAGCAGCAGGCCGAGGGTGGAGTGCCGTAGCAGCCACCGCAGTTCGCGGTGGGTGGTGGGGTCCACGAGCGCGGCCCGGAGCCGGATGGGCGGGAGCTGCGGGGCTACGACCTCGGGGCCCCGGCGGGCGAGCCGGTCACGTTCGCGTCCGGCCAGGGCGTGCAGGGCGCGCAGCGACGCGGGTGCCATCAGCAGCCCCACCCCGACCACGCTCGTCACGGCGGTGAGGACCAGCCAGAGCAGCAACAGCACCGCGAGCACCGCCGTGTTGAGCCCGGAGGCGAGCTGGGCGACGGCCCGGCCCGCGGCGCTCAGGGTCCGTAGCGCGATGTCTGTGAAGCTCTCGCGTTGGGCGGCTGCCCCACCGCCCGCCTCGCTCGTGCTCGCCGTCATGCGAACGACCTTATGCCGTCAGCGGGTTCGCCATGGACGGAGGAAGAGGGGAGTACAGCCTGCTGTACCCCGAACCGGGCGGGCTGCGGGATCGGCCGCGAGGGGCGCTGATCCATAGCGTCGATGATGACAGCCGGACCCCCGGAACGCATCGCTCAGCACCACGGGAGAAGCCCCCATGCGGAACACGACGACGTCCACCGAGCCCGACCGTCTCAGCCCCGGGGACATCGCCCGCACCCTCCTCTGGACCGTGGTCGTGGCCAGTGCGTTGGCCAACATGGCGACCTCCTTCGGAGGCGCCGACACCTGGGTGCACCTGGTGTGCGGCGCGGTCACCGTCCTGTGCGCGGGCACCCTCGTCGTACGCAACCTGCGGGGCCGGCGATGAACACCACAGCCACCCGCCCTAGGCCTCCTCGGGCCGCCCCCGCATCGCCTTCTCCATCTCCAGCAGCCGCTCGTTCGGTACCGCGCCGCCGAACCGGCGGTCGCGCTGGGCGAATTCGACGCAGGCGCGCCACAGGTCGCGGCGGTCGAAGTCGGGCCACAGCACGTCCTGGAAGACCATCTCCGCGTAAGCGCTCTGCCAGAGAAGGTAGTTGGAGGTGCGCTGCTCGCCGCTGGGGCGCAGGAACAGGTCGACCTCGGGCATGTCCGGGTAGTACAGGTACTTGGCGAAGGTCTTCTCGTCCACCTTGGCCGGATCGAGGCGGCCCGACTTCACGTCCTCGGCCAACGCCCGCGCCGCGTCGGCGATCTCGGCCCGGCCGCCGTAGTTCATGCAGAAGTACAGCGTCAGCGCGTCGTTGTCCTTCGTCTGCTCCTGGGCGATCTGCAACTCCTTGGCCACCGACCGCCACAGCTTGGGCATACGGCCCACCCAGCGCACCCGGATGCCCAGTTCGTCGAGCGTGTCCCGGGTCTTGCGGATGAAGTCGCGGTTGAAGTTCATCAGGAAGCGCACCTCGTCGGGCGACCGCTTCCAGTTCTCGGTGGAGAAGGCGTAGAGCGAGATCGCGCCCACCCCCATCTCCACCCCGCCCTGGAGCACGTCCAGGACGCGCTCGGCGCCGACCTTGTGCCCCTCCGTCCGCGGCAGGCCCCGCTCCTTCGCCCACCGCCCGTTGCCGTCCATGACGATCGCCACGTGCTTGGGGATCAGCTCACCGGGCAGCTTCGGCGCGAGGGCTCCGGACGGATGCGGCTCCGGCGCCCTGTACTCACGGCGCTGGCGCCCCAGAATCCCGCGTACGACCATGACGTTCCTGTCTCCCTCAACGACCTGCGACCACAACCGACCACGCCTGACCCCACCTGACCACGGACGGCCACGCGCTACGCCTTCTCCACGTACCGCAGCGACCGCAGCCCCCGCTCAAGATGCCAGTGCAGATAGGCGGAGACCAATCCGCTCCCCTCCCGCACATGCCGCGCCTCGCACGCGTCCGCCGTCTTCCAGTCTCCCGTGAGCAGCGCACCGAGCAGTTCCAGCGCCTGCGGTGAGGGTACGACGCTGCCGGCCACCCGGCAGTCCGGGCAGACGACCCCGCCCGACGCCACGGAGAAGAACCGGTTCGGTCCCGGCATCCCGCACCTCGCGCAGTCCCCGAAGCTCGGCGCGTACCCGTTGACGGCGAGCGAGCGGAGCAGGAACGCGTCGAGAATCAGATGCGGCGCGTGCTCACCGCCCGCGAGCGTCCGCAGCCCGCCCACGAGCAGCAGGTACTGCTGTACGGCGGGCTCGCCCTCGTGGTCGGTGAACCGCTCCGCCGTCTCCAGCATGGCCGTCCCGGCGGTGTACCGGGCGTAATCCGCGACGATCCCGCCACCGTACGGAGCGATGGTCTCACTCTGCGTGCACAACGGGAGCCCGCGCCCGATCAGTTCGCTGCCCCGCGCGAAGAACTGCACGTCCACGTGGGAGAAGGGTTCGAGCCGGGCGCCGAACTTCGACTTGGTCCGCCGCACCCCGCGCGCCACGGCCCGTACCCGGCCGTGACCGCGGGTGAGCAGGGTGATGATCCGGTCCGCCTCACCCAGCTTCTGGGTGCGCAGCACGATGCCGTCGTCGCGGAACAGACTCATGGGGCCCATTGTCCCTTACGGCCCACCGGGTCAGGGCACCTCACCCCGGCTGCGGGCGTTGGCGTACGCCGTCGCCGCGCTGAGCCGCTCCGCCAGGGTGGCCGGACGCACACGGTCCGGCGCCACGTCCCACTCCGGCCCGCCGCCGTACGGTCGCAGCCGGACGTACGGTCCGTCCTGCCCCGTCACGATGCCCACTCTCCCGGTACCGGTGTCCACGGCGCAGCAGCCGACGGGCGGCATCACCGCAACGCCGCCGCGAGGCGGGCCGCCGTCTCCACGGAGCAGCCGCCCAATTCGATACGCGGACAGGGCGCCTCCCGGGCCAGACTCGCCGGATCGATCCGGAGTGACGGCAGGGCAATTCCGGCCTTCGCGAGTACCGCCCGCAATTCCTTCACCATGTCCTCCGTCTCTTCGACGCAGAACGCCGAGTGGTGTGCCTTCACGTGGTTCCCCTCGCTTTTCGCGTTTCACGCTTTCCGACTACAGAGTGGCGTACGAGCCCTACACTCGGCAGCAGTCCGTCGACTACAAGTGCGGGGCAGCGAAAGGGCATTGGCCATGGTCAACGGTTCACGCCAGGCGGCGTGGGAATTCTTCGGGGCGGAACTCAAGCGCAGACGGGAGGGTGCGGGGCTCACGCAGATGGAACTGGGGGCGCGCGTTTTCGTCTCCGGAGGCTACATCGGTCAATTCGAACAGGCTATTCGTAAGCCGCAGTTGGATGTGGCCCAGCGGATTGACGAGGTACTGCAAACCGACGGTATTTTCGAGCGGCTGTGCCTGCGGCTGATCGACGACAGACGGTACGCGGATTACTTCGCGAAGGCGGCGGAGCTTGAGGCGCTGGCTACGAAGATCTGCGAGTTCGCGCACGCGCTGGTGCCAGGACTACTACAGACTTCCGAGTACGCCCGCGCCGTCACCCTCGCGATGAACCCCCTCGCAGCGGACGAGTTCATCGGGGAAAAGGTCCAGGGACGCATGGAGCGGGCCCTGATCCTCAAGGACGCTACACGGCCCGTGTATTGGGCGATCCTGCACGAGAACGTGCTGCGGGTTCCGGTCGGCGGCGCTGATGCCATGGCCAGGCAACTGGATCACCTTGCAATGCTCGCCAGGCAGCGAACGGTGCTGGTCCAGGTACTGCCGTACGCGGCTGGAGCGTACTCACTGATGAACGGGATGGTCACGCTCATGGAGTTCGAGGACGCCCCGCCAACTGCCTATACAGAAGCCGTGTATTCGGGGAATCTGCTGGACGATCCGGCGGTGGTGAAGCACGCGTACGCGGCATACGATCTGCTGAGGGCCGCCGCGCTGTCGCCGGAGGCGTCCCTGGCCCTGGTCGAATCGGCGGCGGAGGACCACAGACGATGCGCGACTACGACCTGACCAACGCAAACTGGCGGAAGAGCACGCACAGCGACGGCAACGGCGGCAACTGTGTCGAGATCGGCTACGACTTCCCCGGCGCCGCCCGCTGGCGCAAGAGCACCCACAGCAGCGGCGACGCCGGGAAGGAATGCGTCGAGATCGCCTACAACTTCCCCGGCGCCGCCCGCTGGCGGAAAAGCACCTACAGCGACGGCAACGGTGGGAGTTGCGTCGAGATAGCCGACGGAGTCCCCGGTGTCGTCCCCGTGCGGGACAGCAAGGTGGTCGCCGGGGCCGTGGTGCTGGTCGGGTCGGTCGCCTGGGCCCGGTTCATCGGCGGCCTCTGCTCGTGAGGGCGTAAGCCGGTCCAGCTCCGCCTCCCTTCGTCGCCGTCAACTCCAGGCGTACGGCGTGCCATTGGTGCGACCTCTGGCGGCCACGCCATTCGTGTGCGCGCCCTTGACCGTCCTCGCGGTGCTTCCTATGGTCACGCTGACCGCCGGACGTAGGACGTCGTACCTCCTGGAGGAACCGTGCGCGATGACGTGGCCCGCGACGTACCCGCGCCGCACCGCCGGACGTTCCTGAGGTACACCGGCGCGCTGGGTGCGGCGGCGGCCGTCTCCTCGTCGCTGACGGCCTGTTCGTCGGGTCCGCAGTCGACGAACGACACCGGCGACGGGGGCAGCGGCAAGGACCGCACGCTGACCGCCGTGATCGGCTACGGCAACGACGGCAGCTGGGACCCCACCCAGACGGCGTCCGCGTTCTGCATGGCCGCCAACAACCACATCTACGAGGGGCTGCTCGACACCGACCCGATCTCGCGCAAGCCGTACCCGGCGCTGGCGACCGCCGTACCCACCGAACTGACCGGCACCTCGTGGAAGTTCACGCTCCGGCCGGGTGCCACGTTCCACGACGGGCGGCCCGTCACCGCCGACGACGTGGTCTTCGTCTTCGACCGCATCCTCGACCCGAGGACGACCACCCTCGCCCAGGGCTTCTTCGCCGGCTGGCTGAAGGAGGTCCGCAGGACCGACGCGCACGGCGTCGAGCTGATCCTCAAGTTCCCCTTCCCGGAGGGGATTTCGCGGCTCACGCTGGCGAAGATCATGCCGAGGCACGTCTTCTCCCGGCCCGGCGCCTGGGACGACGCGATCAAGGGGCTGGCGGTCGGCTCGGGACCGTACCGGCAGACCGCGCACCACCCCAAGTCCAACACCACCTTCGCCGCGTTCGCCGGATACAACGGCCCGCGCCCGCCCGCCTTCAAGACGATGAACTGGCTGACGATCGTGGACGCGGCGCCCCGGGTCGCCAAGATCTCCGGGTCGAGCGCGGGCGCGCAGATCGCCGACAACATCCCCTACGCCAACATCGAGCGGCTGCGCGGCGGCGGCCTGACCGTCGCCGGGGGCGCCGGGATGAACAACCTGTTCCTGATGTTCAACACCCGGCACAAGCCGTTCGACGACGTACGGGTCCGCCAGGCGCTGCACTACGCGATCGACACCGACAAGATGGTCCAGGTCGCCCTCCGGGGACACGGCAAGCCGTCCTCGTCGTTCCTCGACACGGGCAACCCGGCCTACCGGCGGGCGAAGACGGTCTACGACCACGACCCCGACCGGGCGAAGGCGCTGCTGAAGGCGGCCGGAGTCAGCGGGCTCACGGTGGAGCTCATGGCGGTGAACGTCAGCTGGATCGTCGACTGCCTGCCCACCATCAAGGCGTCCTGGGACGCGATCGGCGTCTCCACGACCCTGGCGCCGCAGGAGACCACGGCCGTCTTCTCCAAGATGGACCAGAAACGGGACTACCAGGTCGTGGCCGCCGCCTCGAACCCGAACCAGTTCGGCCTCGACGCCGACCTGATCCTGCGGTACAACCACGGGCCCCGCAACCTGTGGATGGGGTACGCCCGTTGGGCCGGTGACCCGGTGGCCAAGCGGCTCTTCAGGGACATGGACCAGGCCACCCGGGAGCCGGACGCGGCGAAGAAGAAGACGATGATCCAGGAGTGTGTCGACACCATCGCCGAACAGGCCGTGCTCTACCCGGTCGTCCACAACGAGCTGATGACCGCCTGGGACCCGAGGAAGCTCTCCGGCGTCAGAGCCCAGCCCTACCCCGGCATCAACGTCCTCCAGGCCAAGTGGGTCTGACCGCAGAGGAGTTCGTCCGTGGTCACCGTCGTCAGAATCCTGGCCCGCCGTGTCCTGCTGCTCGTCCCGCTGCTGCTCGGCATCGTCCTCTTCGTGTTCCTGGTGATGCGCTTCTCGGACGTCGACCCGGCGTCGGCGTTCTTCCAGGGCGCCAACCCGACCCCGCGCCAACTGCACGACTTCCGGCAGCGCAACGGGCTGCTCGACCCGCTGCCCGTGCGCTACGTCCATTTCGTGGGCGCCCTGCTCCACGGCGACCTCGGCACCAGCGCGCTGACCCGGGCCCCCGTCGTCGACCAGGTCACCACCGCGCTGCCGCTCACCCTCCAGCTCACCTTCCTGGGGCTGGCCGTCGCGGTGGTGCTGTCGCTGGTGGGCGGGGTGACCGCCGCGATCCACCGCGACCGGCTGCCCGACCAGATCATCCGCGTCGTCTCGCTGACCGGCGTGGCCGCCCCGAGTTTCTGGCTCGCGCTGCTCATGATCCAGTACCTGGCCGTCGGCCGGGGCTGGTTCCCGACCGGCGGCTACGTCAACCCGGCGGACTCCCTCACCGGCTGGCTGAGGACGATGGCGCTGCCCGCGCTGGCGCTGTCGCTCCCGGTGGCGGCCCAACTGACCCGCATCGTCCGGACGTCCGTGGTCGAGGAGCTCGACAAGGACTACGTGCGGACGGCGATCGGCAGCGGGCTGCCGCCGCGGGTCGTGGTCGGCCGCAACGTGCTGCGCAACGCGCTCATCAACCCGCTGACCGTACTGGGCCTGCGCGTCGGCTATCTGCTCGGCGGCGCCGTCGTCATCGAGACCGTCTTCGCGCTGCCCGGCATGGGCAAGCTGATGATCGACGCCGTGCAGAACGGCGACCCGGCCGTCGTGCAGGGCGTGGTACTGGCCACCGCGACCGGCTTCGTCGTCGTGAACCTGGTGATCGACATCCTGTACCTGCTGGTCAACCCCCGGCTGAGGACGGCGAGTTGAGGGTCCCTCGGTTCGGCCGCGCGGAACTCGCCGAGGTGCTGTCCCGGCCGGGGATCCGGCTGCGCGGCCGGCGCCGACTGCCGCTGCCGTCCAGGGTCGCGGTGTGCTTCCTCGCGCTCGTGGTGCTGGTGGCGCTCTGCGCGCCCCTGCTCGCACCGGACGACCCGCTCGACCAGCGACTGCCCGTCGACGGCAGCGGCCACCCCTCGGCCGAGCACTGGATGGGCCAGGACAGCCTGGGCCGCGACCTCCTCAGCAGGCTGATGTACGGCGCCCGTTGGTCGCTGGCGATCGGCCTGGGGGCCACCGCGCTGGCGCTCGTCGCCGGTGCCCTCCTCGGGGCGGTCGCGGCGACCGCCCGCAAGGGTGTCGACGAGACGCTGATGCGCTGCCTGGACGTGGTGATGGCGTTCCCGGGCATCGCCCTCGCCGCCGTCCTGGTCGCCGTGTTCGGCGGCGGGATCACGGTGCTGACCTGCGCGATCGCGTTCCTCTTCACCCCGCCGGTGGCAAGGGTCGTACGGGCCAACGTACTTGACCAGTACGGCGAGGACTACGTGACCGCCGAGCGGGTGATCGGCGCCCGCACCCCGCACATCGTCGCCCGGCACGTGGCCGTCAACTGTGCCGCCCCGGTCCTGGTGTTCTGCACCGTGCAGGTCGCCGAGGCGATCGTCTTCGAGGCGTCGCTCTCCTTCATCGGCGCGGGCGTACGGCCCCCGGACCCGTCCTGGGGCAGCGTCATCGCGGACGGCAAGAACATGGTGCTCACCGGGGGCTGGTGGGCGACCGTCTTCCCGGGACTGCTGATGCTGGTCACCGTCCTGTCGCTGAACATCCTCGCCGAGGGCGTCTCCGACGCGTGGGCCGCGCCCGCGCCGCGCGAGGTGGACGGACGGCAGGCCGTACCGCCGGACGTACGGCAGGACACCGACCCGCTCGCCGACCCGCTCGCCGACCCCCGGCCGGCCAGTGGCGAGGTGCTCCCGCTGCCCGGTCTGGCGGAGGCGGCGCTCCGGCTGCGCTCCCGGGCCCGCCCGCTGCCCGACCCGGACGGGCCGGCGCTGCTCGCGGTCGAGAACCTCGCCATCGGCTTCGAGGGCCACCACCACGGCGTGGACGTCGTCGACGGGATCAGCTTCGAGGTGCGGCCGGGCGAAGTCCTGGGCCTGGTCGGCGAGTCGGGCTGCGGCAAGTCGCTGACCGCGCTCGCCGTGCTGGGCCTGGAACCCAGGGGCGCCCGGGTCAGCGGCGAAGTCCGGTTCGACGGGCGGCGGTTGGCGGGCGAGCCGGCGCGGGTGCGGCGGGCCCTCCTCGGCCACGAGATGGCGATGGTCCACCAGGACGCCCTGTCGTCGCTGAACCCCGCGATGACCGTCCGCGCCCAGCTCAGGCAGGTCCTGCGGCGCGGCGGCCGGCGTACCCCCGAAGAGCTGCTGACGACGGTCGGCCTCGACCCCGGACGCACCCTGCGCAGCTACCCGCACGAGCTCTCCGGCGGCCAGCGCCAGCGCGTCCTGATCGCCATGGCCCTCTCCCGGGACCCCCGGCTGCTCGTCGCCGACGAACCGACGACCGCCCTGGACGTGACCGTACAGGCCCAGGTGATGGAGCTACTGCTGCGGCTGCGCGCGGAGTTGGGCTTCGCCCTGGTCCTCGTCTCGCACGACCTGGCGCTCGTCGCGGACGTCACCGACCGGGTGGCGGTGATGTACGGCGGGCAGATCGTCGAGACGGGCGTGACCGCCGACCTGGTGGAGTCACCGGCCCACCCCTACACGCGCGGCCTGCTCGGCAGCGTGCTGTCCCTGGAGTCGGCGGCCGAACGGCTGACCCAGATCAAGGGAGTCGTCCCCTCCCCCGCCGACTTCCCGGCGGGCTGCCGGTTCGCGGACCGCTGTCCGTCGGCGAGCGACCTCTGCCGTACGACCGCGCCCGCCCTGCGGGGCACCCGCGGCCACCGGGCGGCCTGCCACCACCCCGCGATCGACCTGGTGACGACGGAGAGCGAGCCGGTCCCATGAGCGCGCTGGCCGAACTCCGCGACGCCCATGTCGTCCACCGGGCGCGCAGCGGCGGCCTGTTGAGCCGCGACAGGGTGTACGCCCTGACCGGCGCCGATCTCGTCGTCGCGGCCGGCGAGACGGTCGGCGTGGTCGGCGAGTCCGGCTGCGGCAAGTCGACCCTGGCGAGGGTGCTGGTCGGCGTGGAGCGTCCCACGGCCGGCACGGTGGCCTTCCGGGGCCGCGACCTGTGGACGATGCCGGACGGCGAACGCCGGGCCGCCGTGGGCACCGGCGTCGGCATGGTCTTCCAGGACCCCTCGACCGCCCTGAACCGCCGGCTCACCGTCCGGCGGATCCTGCGCGATCCGCTGGACGTGCACCGCCGGGGCACGCGCGAGGAACGGGAGGCCCGGGTCGTCGAGTTGCTCTCCCTGGTCGGTCTTCCGCGCGCCCTCGCCGACGCCCTGCCCGGACAGCTCTCCGGCGGACAGCGCCAACGCGTCGCCATCGCACGGGCGTTGGCCCTCGACCCGGCGCTGCTGGTGGCCGACGAGCCGACCAGCGCCCTGGACGTGTCGGTCCGCGCCCAGATCCTCAACCTCCTGCTGGACCTGCGCGAACGCCTGGGCCTGGCCATGGTCTTCGTCTCCCACGACATCCAGACGGTACGGCGGATGAGCGACCGTGTGATCACCATGTACCTGGGCCGGATCGTCGAGGAGGCCCCGGCCGGCCGGGTCACCGACAGCGCGCGCCACCCGTACACCCGCGCCCTCTTCTCCGCCACGCCCGGCCTGCTGCACCCGATCGACCCGATCCCGCTGACCGGGCCGGTGCCGTCGGCGACCCGTCCACCGAGCGGCTGCCCGTTCCGCACCCGGTGCTGGCGGGCCGACGAGGTGTGCGCGGCCGTCCTGCCGGACTTCTCGGCCGCGTCGGCGCCGGGGCACCGCTACCGCTGCCACCATCCTGTGGAGGAGGACCTGCCGACCCGCGACCTCGTTCGCCAAAGCCGCCCAAGGGAGCCTTGATGACCTTCCCCGCCCCGCTCACCGGTGTCGTACCGCCCGTCTGCACGCCCCTGACACCGGACCGCGAGGTGGACGTCCGCTCCCTGCTGAGGCTGGTGGACCATCTGGTCGCGGGCGGGGTGCACGGCCTGTTCCTGCTCGGCTCGACCTCGGAGGCGGTGTACCTGACGGACCGGCAGCGCAGGTCGGTGGTCGAGACGGTCGTAGGGCATGTGGGCGGTCAACTCCCGGTGCTGGCAGGGGCGATCGACATGACGACGCCCCGGGTCCTGGACCATGTCGCGTCCGTGACGGCGGCCGGCGCGGACGCGGTCGTGGTGACGGCGCCCTTCTATACCCGCACGCATCCGGCGGAGATCGCCCGCCACTACCGCCTCGTCGCGGCCGGCTCACCGGTCCCCGTGATCGCCTACGACCTTCCGGTCGCCGTGCACACCAAACTGCCCGCCGACGTCGTGCTGGAGCTCGCCGCCGAGGGCGTGCTGGCCGGGCTCAAGGACTCCAGCGGCGACCTGGGCGCCTTCCGCGCGGTCGTCACCGGTGCGCGCGGGCGGCCCGACATCACCGGGTTCAGTGTGCTGACCGGCTCGGAACTGGTCGTCGACTCGGCGCTGGCGCTGGGCGCGGACGGCGCGGTGCCCGGCCTCGCCAACGTCGACCCGCAGGGATACGTCCGTCTCGACCGGCTCTGCCGGGCCGGCGACCAGGACCGCGCCCGCGCCGAACAGGAGCGGCTGGGCGCCCTGTTCGGCATGGTGCACGTCGGTGATCCCGCGCGGATGGGGAGCAGTTCGTCGGCGCTGGGGGCGTTCAAGGCGGCACTGCACCTGCTCGGGGTGATCGACTCTCCTGCCACCGCCGAGCCGCAGGTCCCGCTGACACGGGACGAGGTGGCGGAGGTGGGGAAGTTCCTGGCGGCGGCGGGGCTGCTGTGACGGGCGGGTCCCGGACTCCGACCCGCCGGAACCCGGTCCTCTCCTACGGCCCCGCCGTCCCCGTCCCGTGGAGCACGCCCACCGTCGCGCCCCCTTGCGGGGAGCGTGTCCTACGAGGGGGTGCGGGCCGCCGCCAGCAGCCGGGTCACGTCGTCCGTGCAGAGGGTGAGGGCGGCCCCCACCGTCACCAGGGCGTCGCGTTCGGCCGGGGTGTAGGGGCCGTCGGCGAGGGCGATCCGGGCGCCCTGGAGGAGGATCGCCTCCCGGCCGGCCGGGGCGAGGTGTGGGGCGAGCGGGTCGAGGGCCTCGTGCAGCTCTATCGTCAGGCCGGCCACGCAGGGTTCGCCGAAGACCCGGCCGGTGTCGGCGGCGAGGGCCTCGACGAGGGCGCCGAGCTGCTCCTCGGTGCAGTCCTGGAACCCGGCGGCGCGGACCGTGCCGGCGGCGGTCGCCAGGGACGTACGGGCGCAGGAGCCGCCTGCGGCGAGGACGGCGAGGGCGACCGTGTGGACGGCGTCGCGGAGCATCGCGGAGAAGCGGTTGGTGGTGGGGTGGTCGAGGACGTCGGTGCCGAAGTGCCGCCCGCAGGCGGCGCACTCGACGACCGGGCCGGTCTCGCCGCGCGGCAGCACCGGCAGGCCGAGCAGGGTGAGACGGCGGCGCCCGGTGAGCCGCTGGTAGTTGCGGTCGCCCCCGCACTCGGGGCAGAAGAACTCGCCGTCCCCGACGCTGGTCCACGCGGTACGGATGCCCACAACGCGCGCCGCACGGCCCTCGTGGGCAACTCGGCCGTCCCGGCCGTCTCGTCCGCTGACTGGCAGCACGTCGCACCTCCGTAACCTCGCGGCAACATCGCCACGCAGGCGTGATGTTAGCCACATTGTGGAGCCGGAGTCAGTACCCGGGAAGAGACCTTTCCGTTACCCGCACACGGAATGGCCGAGAAACGACGGGGACGACGGGGCCCCGCCTGCCGGAGTTCGGCGGACGGGGCCCTCGGAACGCGGATAAACCCCCGGTCGGGCTGGTTCAGCGGGCCGCTCGGTTGACGGCCGAGACGACCGCCTTCAGCGACGCACGTGTCGTGTTCGCGTCGATCCCGATTCCCCACAGAACCTTGTCGCCGATGGCGCACTCGATGTAGGAGGCGGCCTGCGCGGAGGCGCCCTCGCTCATCGTGTGCTCCTGGTAGTCCAGCAGCCGTACGTCGATGCCGACCGACTGGAGGGCGTCGAAGAAGGCGGAGATCGGGCCGTTGCCGGAGCCGGTGAGGACCGTGTCCGTGCCGTCGACGGTGGCCTCGACCGTCAGGGTGTCGACGCCGTCCTTGTCCGTGGTCGACTGGCCGTTCTTGACCTGGATACGGCCCCAGGGGTTGCCGGGGTTGGGCAGGTACTCGTCCTGGAACACCGCCCAGATGGCACCGCCGGTGACCTCGCCGCCCTCGGCGTCCGTCTTGGCCTGGATCAGCCGGGAGAACTCGATCTGCATCCGGCGCGGCAGGTCCAGCTTGTGGTCGTTCTTCAGGACGTAGGCGATACCGCCCTTGCCGGACTGGGAGTTGACCCGGATCACGGCCTCGTAGGAGCGGCCCACGTCCTTGGGGTCGATCGGCAGGTACGGCACCGCCCATTCGAGGTCGTCGACCGTGACGCCCCGGGCGGCGGCGTCCGCCTCCATCGCGTCGAAGCCCTTCTTGATCGCGTCCTGGTGCGAACCCGAGAAGGACGTGTAGACCAGATCGCCCACGTACGGGTGGCGCGGGTGGACCTCCATCTGGTTGCAGTACTCCCACACCCGGCGGATCTCGTCGATGTCGGAGAAGTCGATCTGCGGGTCCACGCCCTGCGAGAACAGGTTCATGCCCAGCGTGACCAGGTCCACGTTGCCGGTCCGCTCGCCCTGCCCGAACAGGCACCCCTCCACCCGGTCCGCGCCGGCCATCAGGGCCAGCTCGGCGGCGGCGACGGCCGTACCGCGGTCGTTGTGCGGGTGCACCGACAGGCACACGTACTCCCGGCGGGAGAGGTGCCGGCCCATCCACTCGAACCGGTCCGCGTGCGTCGACGGTGTCGAACGCTCCACCGTGGCGGGCAGGTTGAGGATGATCTCGCGGCCCGGACCCGGCTGCCACACGTCCATCACCGCCTCGCAGACCTCCAGCGCGAAGTCCAGCTCGGTGTCGGTGAAGATCTCGGGGCTGTACTGGTACCCGAACTCCGTCTCCGGGCCCAGCAGCTTCTCCGCGTACTCCATCACCAGCCGGGTGCCGTCGACCGCGATCTGCTTGATCTGCTCCTTGGAGCCGCGGAAGACGACCCGGCGGAAGACGGGAGCGGTGGCGTTGTAGAGGTGCACGGTGGCGCGCCTGGCGCCCTTCAGCGACTCCACGGTCCGCTCGATCAGGTCCTCGCGGGCCTGGGTCAGTACGGAGATCGTGACGTCGTCCGGGATCGCGCCCTCGTCCTCGATGATCGAGCGGACGAAGTCGAAGTCGGTCTGTCCCGACGCCGGGAAGCCGACCTCGATCTCCTTGTAGCCCATCGCGACCAGCTGGTCGAACATCCGCCGCTTGCGCTCCGGCGACATCGGGTCGATCAGCGCCTGGTTGCCGTCGCGCAGATCGGTGGAGAGCCAGCGGGGAGCGGCGGTGATCCGCCGACCGGGCCAGGTGCGGTCGGGGATGTCGACCTGGTCGTAACGGCCGTACTTGTGGACCGGCATGGACGTGGGCTGCTGGCGATTGGCTTGGTGGGCCATGATGCGTGGGCTCCTCGTGGTGTCCTGAAGGACGGCCGACGGCGCAACGCCAGACTCCGCGGGGAGGGGGTCGGCCTCGACTACAGGCCCTCGCCGCGGCAGCTAAGGAGAAGCAGCCCGATACGCATGATGCTCCGCAGCCTAGCGGAGCCGCGCTTCGTGCGGGGGGCCGTATCAGTATGCGGGACCGCTCGGCCGGAAAGTGACCAACCGGGGCAAAGAGCACTCCATACCACGCTGCGTTACGGGAGCGTGACGAATGTCCGCCTATTTCACCAATCATGGTTGCCCCTAGTGACACCGGCGTCACTCGGTGCCAGGGTGCCGGGCATGACGACCAACGGGGGCTTCGAGCCCGTCTTCTGCACGATCGTCCCACCGCACGTCCTCGACAAGCTCGCCCAGCACGAGGACCCGGCCCTCTCCGGCCCCGCCCGCCAGACCCTGGAGCGCGACGCCTACGAGCGCACCCACCGCCGGCTGACCACGGTCATCGGCGCGCCGTCCGTCGCCGCCCCCGCGGGCAGCGACGGCGGAAAGCCGCGGCGCACCATCTACGACGCCCGGCACAAGCAGGACCTGCCGGGCCGCAAGGTCCGCGCCGAGGGCTCCCAGCCCGGCCGGGACGCCAGCGTCAACCGCGCGTACGCCGGCCTCGGCGCCACCTTCGAGCTGTACCTGAAGGCCTACGGCCGCGACTCCATCGACGGCAGCGGCCTGCCGCTCGACGCCTCCGTCCACTACGGCGTCAACTACGACAACGCCTTCTGGAACGGCGAGCAGATGGTGTTCGGCGACGGCGACAACGAGCTGTTCCTCGACTTCACCATCCCGCTCGACGTGATCGGCCACGAACTCACCCACGGCGTCACCCAGTACACCGCCAACCTGACCTACTACGGCCAGTCCGGCGCGCTCAACGAGTCGGTCTCCGACGTCTTCGGCTCGCTCATCAAGCAGTACGCGCTCGGCCAGAGCGCGGCCCAGGCCGACTGGCTGATCGGCGCCGGGCTGCTCGCCCCGCGGGTGCACGGCGTGGCCCTGCGGTCCATGAAGGCCCCGGGCACGGCGTACGACGACCCCGCCCTCGGCAAGGACCCGCAGCCCGCGACGATGAAGGACTACGTCAGGACGGGCCGGGACAACGGCGGGGTGCACCTCAACTCCGGCATCCCCAACCACGCCTTCTACCTCGTCGCCGAGGCCCTCGGCGGCAACGCGTGGGAGCGGGCCGGGCAGGTCTGGTACGACGTGCTCACCGGCGGCCGACTGGAGAAGGACGCCCTCTTCGCGGACTTCGCGCAGCTCACGGTCGAGGCGGCCAAGGCCCGCTACCACGAGGGCGACGAGCTCCAGGCCGTGCTCAAGGCGTGGGAACAGGTCGGCGTGCCGACCGCACCGGCCGCGTCGACCCCGCCGGCCGCGCCCGCCCCGGCCGTCTCGTGAAGACACCGTTTCCGTACTAGACAGGACCCATGCGTATTCAAGTGAGGCGCACGGGCGGGTTCGCGGGCATCGAGCGCCGTGCCGAGGTGGACATCTCGGGGCGGCCGGACGCGCCCGAGTGGCGGGCCCTGGCCGAGCGGGTGATCGCCGCCGGCCGGGGCACGCCTCCGGAAGGTGTCCCGGACGGCTTCAGCTACCGGATCACGGTGGACGGGACGACGGTCTACGCCGCCGACCCCCGGCTCACCGAGGAGCAACGCACGCTCATCTCACGGGTGTTGAAGGAAGGCGCGTGACGGGCCCCGATCCGCCACACCGCGACCACCCCTTCTCGCAGACTGGTTGACACCCCTTACCGCCGGTACGCATGATCCGGCGCATGGCGACTGATGCGGGCGACCCGCTTCCCCGGTTCCCGGCCGGCTTCCTCTGGGGCGTCTCGACCTCGGCCCACCAGATCGAGGGCGCGGCGGACCGGCGCGACCCCTCCGTGTGGGACGCCTTCGAGGCCGCACCGGGACGGGTGAAGGACGGCTCGACGGCGGCGGTGGCCTGCGACCACTTCCACCGCCACCGCGAGGACGTCGCCCTGCTGGCCGGCCTCGGCGTCGACGCGTACCGCTTCTCGGTCTCCTGGCCGCGGGTGAACTCGCCCGGCGGCCTCGACTTCTACGACCGGCTCGTCGACGACCTGTGCGCGGCGGGCGTCCGGCCGGTCCCGACCCTCTTCCACTGGGACCTGCCGGTCACCGAGGACTGGCTCGACCGGGACACCGCGGCGCGGTTCGCGGAGTACGTGTCGGTGGTCGCGGACCGGCTCGGCGACCGGGTACGGAAGTGGATCACCCTCAACGAACCGGCCGAACACACCCTGCTGGGCCACGCGTTGGGCGCCCACGCGCCCGGCAGGAAGCTGCTGTTCGACGCGCTGCCGGTCGCCCACCACCAACTGCTCGCCCACGGCCTCGCCGTACGGGCGCTGCGCGCGGCCGGGGCCGGGGACATCGGGATCGCCAACTCGCACGGACCGACCTGGCCCGCTTCGGACGAGCCGGCGGACACCGAGGCGGCGGACTTCTACGACCTGCTGCTGAACCGGCTCTTCGCCGACCCGCTGCTGCTGGGTGAATACCCGGGCGGACTGGGCGACTTGATGCCCGGCGATGTCGAGGCCGACCTGAAGGTGATCGCGGAACCGATCGACTGGTACGGCGTGAACTACTACGCGCCGACCCGGGTGGGCGCTCCGCAGGGCGCGGAGATCGAGTTCGGCGGACTGACCCTGCCCGCCGAACTCCCCTTCTCGGTACGGGAGATCGAGGGCGTGCCGGTCACCGACTTCGGCTGGCCGGTGGTCCCCGAAGGGCTGACGGAACTCCTCACCGGCTTCCGTGAACGCTACGGCGACCGGCTGCCGCCCGTCGTCGTCACCGAGAACGGCTGCTCCTACGAGGGCCTCGACGACCAGGACCGGATCACCTTCCTGGACGGGCATGTCCGCGCGCTGCACCGGGCGTTGGCGGCGGGCGTGGACGTACGCGGGTACTTCGTGTGGTCGCTGCTCGACAACTTCGAGTGGGCGGAGGGCTACCAGCGGCGGTTCGGGCTCGTGCACGTCGACTACCCGACGCTGAAGCGCACCCCCAAGGCGTCGTACGCGTGGTTCCGGGACATGCTGCGGGCCCAGAGATGACCACGACCGGGCGGGCCGTGGACGCCCTCGCGGAGCCCGTGGAGCGCGTCGGGCGGGGCTGGACGTCGGCGCTCTCGCTCGCCAACGGGGCGATCTGGGTGGGCTGGTACGGCCCCCTGCAGATCCTGCTGGCCTCGCAGGCGGGGGACTTCGCGCCCGGCTCCGGGATGTCGAAGGAGACGATGCTGGCGTGGGTGACCGGCGCGGGCGCGCTGGTGTCGCTGGTCGCCAATCCGCTCTTCGGGGCGCTCTCCGACCGCACGACGGCGCGCCGGGGCCGCCGTACGCCGTGGATCGTGGCCGGGGCGGCGGGCGGCGCGCTGTCGCTGCTGCTGCTCGCGGGAGCGGGCGGGGTCTGGACGATGGCGGCCGGCTGGTGCCTCGTCCAGCTGACCCTGAACGCGGCCTTCGCGGCGGTCACCGCGGCCGTCCCCGACCGGGTGCCCAGACTCCAACGGGGCTCCGTGGGCGGCTGGTTGGGTGCCGCGCAGATCCTCGGCGTGGTCGGCGGGACGGGCCTGGCGACGGCCGCCGGGGGCATCGGGGCCGGCTACGCGGCGTGCGCGGTGTGCACGCTGGCGGGGGTGGTGCCGTACGTCTGGCGCTACCAGGACCTGCGGCTGCCGGCCACGGAAAGCCCGCGGTGGTCCTGGCCGGGCTTCCTGCGCGGCTTCTGGCTGAGTCCACGCCGCCACCCCGACCTGGGCTGGGCGTGGCTGACCCGTTTCCTGATGAACCTGAGCAACGCGCTGGTGCTGCTCTACCTCCTCTACTACCTGCGCGACCGCCTCCATCACGACGACCCAGGTCAGGGCGTGCTCGTCCTGACGGCGGTGAACGGCCTCACCCTGCTCGCCACCGTCGTGGTCGGCGGGGTCTGGTCGGACCGGACGGGCCGCCGCAAACCGTTCGTCATCTGGTCCGGCGTACTGATGGCGGTGGCGACAGCGCTGCTCGCCTGCTGGCAGACCTGGCCGGGCGCGATCGTCGCGGCGGCGGTCCTCGGCGTCGGCTTCGGTGTCTTCACCTCGGTCGATTTCGCCCTGATGACCGACGTACTCCCCAAGGCCCTGGACCGCGGCAAGGACCTCGGCGTCATCAACGTCGCCAACGCCCTGCCGCAGGTCGCCGCCCCCGCCCTGGCCGCGCCGATCGTGACGTACCTGGGCGGCTACCGGACGCTGTACCTGGTGTCGGCGGTGATCGGGCTGGCGGGGGCGCTGCTGGTGCGGCGGATCAGGGGTGTGGAGTAGACCTCACAGCGCCCCGGCGTCCGGCGGCCCACGAAGCCTTCCGTCATCCGCGGGCCGGTCCGCTCGAACCGGACCACCCGGGCCGGAAGCCCGGCCCGGGAGACCCGCCCAGAACTCGCCTAGAACCCGAGCTTCCGCAGCTGCCGGGGGTCCCGCTGCCAGTCCTTCGCCACCTTGACGTGCAGGTCGAGGAAGACCGGGGTGCCCAGCAGCGCCTCGATCTGCTTGCGGGACTTGATGCCGACCTCCTTCAGGCGCTTGCCCTTGGGGCCGATGACGATGCCCTTCTGGCTGGGGCGCTCGATGTAGACGAAGGCGTGGATGTCGAGGAGGGGGCGGTCGGCGGGCCGGTCCTCGCGGGGCAGCATCTCCTCGACGACGACGGCGATGGAGTGCGGCAGCTCGTCGCGGACGCCCTCCAGCGCGGCCTCGCGGATCAGCTCCGCGATCATGACCTGCTCGGGCTCGTCGGTGAGGTCGCCCTCGGGGTAGAGGGGCGGGCCCTCCGGCAGGAGCGGCGCGATCAGGTCGGCCAGCAGGTCCACCTGCTGGTCGGCGACGGCGGAGACCGGCACGATCTCGGCCCACTCGAAGCCGAGTTCCTTGCCGAGCTGGTCGACCGCGATGAGCTGCTCGGCGAGGGTCTTGGAGTCCACCAGGTCGGTCTTGGTCACGATGGCGATCTTCGGCGTCTTCTTGATCGACGCGAGTTCCTTCGCGATGAACCGGTCGCCCGGACCGAGCTTCTCGTTGGCGGGCAGGCAGAAGCCGATCACGTCGACCTCGGCCCAGGTGGTCCGCACGATGTCGTTGAGCCGCTGGCCGAGCAGGGTGCGCGGCTTGTGCAGGCCGGGAGTGTCGACCAGGATCAGCTGGGCGTCGGGCCGGTGCACGATGCCCCGGACGGTGTGCCGCGTGGTCTGCGGCTGGTCCGCGGTGATCGCCACCTTCTGGCCGACCAGAGCGTTCGTGAGGGTGGACTTGCCCGCGTTGGGGCGGCCCACGAAGCAGGCGAAGCCGGCGCGGTGGGAGGCCTCGGACGGCTTGGATGACGGATTACGAACGCTCATGGCGCCCATTGTCCCTGATCCACAAGCCCCCGCCGCACAACAGTCCGCACACACCCCGTCCGGTGAGCTTCCGGTAACCCCCACGCAACGAAACATCGCGGAAACACATCCGTACGCAACCGGAAACGCCGAGCGGTGAACCTTCGTCGAGCCCCCACACCGATGGAGTGACCGTGATCCTGGCCGCCACCCACCTCGACACGGGCGACACCGCCTGGCTGCTCGCCGCCACCGCCCTCGTCCTGCTGATGACCCCGGGCCTGGCCCTCTTCTACGGCGGCATGGTCCGCGCGAAGAGCGTCCTCAACATGCTGATGATGAGTTTCGTCTCCATCGCCCTGGTGACGGTGGTCTGGCTGGTGTGCGGCTACTCCCTCGCCTTCGGCCACGACCTGGGCGGCGGTCTCATCGGCGGCCTGGAACACGCCGGCATGGCGGACCTCGGCCCGCGCAGCGTGCGGGGCAGCGTCCCCACCCTGCTCTTCGCCACCTTCCAGCTCACCTTCGCGATCGTTACCGCCGCCCTGGTCAGCGGCGCGATCGCCGACCGGGCGAAATTCGGCGCGTGGCTGGTCTTCGTGCCGGTCTGGGCGCTGCTCGTATACGTTCCGGTCACCCACTGGGTGTGGGGCCCGGGTGGCTGGATCGCGCACCGGCTCGGCGCCCTCGACTTCGCGGGCGGCCTGCCCGTCGAAATCACCTCGGGCGCCTCGGGACTGGCGCTCTGCCTGGTCCTGGGCCCGCGGCTGGGCTTCAAGAAGGACGCGATGCGTCCGCACAACCTCCCCATGGTCATGCTCGGCGCGGGGCTGCTCTGGTTCGGCTGGTTCGGCTTCAACGCGGGCTCGGCGCTCGGCGCCAACGGCCTGGCCGCCGCCGCGTTCCTCAACACCCTCGCCGCCGGCTGCACCGGCCTGCTCGGCTGGCTCTTCGTCGAGCAGCGCCGCGACGGCCACCCGACGACCCTCGGCGCGGCGTCGGGCGCGGTGGCGGGCCTGGTCGCCATCACCCCGTCCTGCGGCTCGGTCTCCCTGCTGGGCGCGCTGGTCGTCGGCGTCGCCGCCGGCGCGGTCTGCTCGTACGCGGTCGGCTGGAAGTTCCGGCTGAACTACGACGACTCCCTCGACGTCGTCGGCGTCCACCTGGTCGGCGGCGTCATCGGCACCCTGCTGATCGGCGTCTTCGCGGTCCGCGAGATGACCGGCCACAGCGAGGGCCTCCTCTACGGCGGCGGGCTCGCCCAGCTCGGCAGGCAGCTGGCCGCCGTGGCGGCCGTCGGGGCGTACGCCTTCCTCATGACGTACGGCATCGGCAGGCTGCTGCACCGGGTGATGGGCTTCCGCGCGGACGAGGAGCACGAACAGACCGGCCTCGACCTTACGGTGCACGCCGAGTCGGCATACGATCACGGCGTCCTGGGCCACGGAGCCCCGGTCGGCTCTTCCTTCCACTCCGCCTCCACCGCCCAGAAGGTCAACACCCAGGCATGAAGCTCATCACCGCGATCGTCAAGCCGTACCGCCTCGACGAGGTCAAGACGGCGCTCCAGGAGCTCGGCGTGCACGGGCTGACCGTCACCGAGGCCAGCGGCTACGGCCGGCAGCGCGGCCACACCGAGGTGTACCGCGGCGCCGAGTACCGGGTCGACCTGGTCCCCAAGGTGCGGATCGAGGTCGTCGTCGAGGACGCGGACTCGGACGCCGTGATCGACACGATCGTCAAGGCCGCGCAGACGGGGAAGATCGGGGACGGGAAGGTGTGGTCCGTGCCGGTCGAGACAGTCGTACGGGTACGGACGGGTGAGCGCGGGCCCGACGCGCTCTGAACGCCCTGACCGCCAGCGTCCCGCCGACGCCCGCGGCGGCCAGCAGCACCACGGCCGCCAGCCACGGCAGCGCGAAGAACGACGCGCTCGACGACTCCTTGGTGCCCTGCGCGCTGGCGGTCAACGTAACGTCCCCCCAGTCGAGTTGGGGTGCTCCTCGCCATGGCTCGCTGAGCCGTACGCGCTGTCCCGGCAGCAGCTCGGCGGGGATCCGGGTCAGACCGCGCGACAGGAGCGTACGGCCGAAGAGGCCTTCCGCCTTCAGGGTCACCTTCGGGTCGACGGTGACGTTGCCGGTGTTGTGCAGGGTGTACGAGATGGTCGCCACGCTGTCGCCGGTGCCCGGGACGAGCGGCTGGTGGTGGACGACCCGGACGTGTTCGACGGCGAGCGCCGGGAGCGTGGGCCCGCTCACCCGCAGGTAGACCCGGGCGCCCACGGCCCGCCGTACGCCGAGGGCGAGTGATCCGGAACCGGGGTCGATTCGTTCGTCGAGGGCCACCAACGCGCCCGGGTGGTCGCCCGGTTCGGCGCCCTCGGGCAGCCGCAGGGTGAACGGGACCGTGACCGACCGGTGCGCGGGGACGGTGACCCGTGACCGCGCGGGCGTGGCCCAGGCGCCGACGCCCCGCATCCGCTCCTTGATCGTGCGCACCGCGAAGCCGCCGTCGCGCGCGGTGTTGTAGGCGTCGGCCGCGTACAGCCGGAAGGTGAGCGGCTTCGCCGTCTTGTTGGCGAGGACGACCTTGTCCCGGATGGTCTGGCCGGGGTCGGCGGAGAGGTAGAAGTAGGGCCGGGCGGCGATCCGCGAGGCCGCCGGGTAGACCGACCAACTGCCGTTGTCGGCCGCGTGGGACGGGGTCGCGAGGGGCCCGAGGAAGAGGCCGAGGAGGAGGCTCAGGAGGAGGACGGACGGCTTGCGCATGGGTGCGGACCCCCCACGGGCGAGGTCGGGGTGGTCGGGCGGGTGCGGTCCCCGTACGGGGCGCCCGGCCACCGGAAGGCGAGTCGAACGGTCAGGTGCGTCAGGTGCGTCGAGTGCGTCAGGTGAGCGTGAGCGTGAGCACACCGGAGTACGAGCCCGGAGGCGTGAACGCCGGTACGTCCAGGGACAGTCCGGCATCGACGGTGAACTCGCCGCCGGTGGCCGTACCGTCCGGGGTGGAGGCGAGGGTTGCTCCCGAACCGCCCACCGCGCCGCTGGAACCGGCCTGGCAGGTGGAGGGGCTGCCCGCCTTGGTGGCACAGGCCGGGGCCCAACTCAGCCGCCCCGCATCGATCTTGGCGCCCGGTCCGGTGAAGTCGGTGACCTTGCCGGTCAGGGACCAGCCCGCGGGTCCGCCGCGGAAGTCCTTGACCGTCACCGTTTGGAGCGCGCCCGTGGAGGCCCCGCCCTGGCCGAAGTCGACCGCCGACAGCGCGACGGTGTCACCGGCCTGCGTCATGGACAGGGTGCCCGCCTTGACGGAGGTCGTCAGTTTCTGACTTCCGGGCGGGACGGGCGTGGTGTCGTTCACGACGTAGGCGGCCGGTCCCGCGCCGAGATCCGCGCTCCAGGCGCTTCCCTCGTACGCCACGATCCCGGTCGTCGTCTTGTCGTTGACGGTGAGCGAACCGCTGAAGGTGCCGTCGGTGCCCACTGTGGCGGTCGCCGTGTCCGCGGTCTGCGCGGTCCCGGAGCGGCCGGCCAGGGTGACCGGGGCGCCCGGTGTGAAGTTGCTGCCGCTGACGGTGACGCTGTCACCGGCGTTTCCGGAGGCCGAACCCAGGCTGATGGCACGGGTGTTGACGGGGGTGCCGGCGGTCGCGGTGATCGTCTCGGAGACCGGGGCCGGCGGGTCGGTGACCGAGCAGGGAGTGTCCAGCTCCAGGATGTAACTGGTGTGGATGTTGTAGTCACCGGGCGAGAGGGTGATCGCGCCGGGGTCGGTGACGGTGAAGGTGCCGGTCATCGAGAAGGACGGGAAGGTGCCGTTGCCCGGCACCGGGTCGTTCTTCTTCGGCCCCGCGACCGTGAAGCTGCCGGTCTGGGCACCGCCGAGGGTGACCTTTCCGGTGGGCGTCATGATGTCGGCCGGCAGGTCGAGGGCGGTCGGGTTGTTGGCGGCGGGCTTGACCACCGTGTAGGTCACGGTGACCGTGTCGCCGACCTTCGGGCTGGTGTTGTCCACCGCGATGCTCGCGGTGGTGGTGCCGTCGATCGGCGGGAGGCCCGCGATCGCGGGCGGGATGCAGTGCGTGGCGAAGTCCACGTTCGTGGACGCGCCCGCCGGACAGGCCAGCGCACCGCCCGCGGTGACCGCGAGCGCGGTCACCCCGAGCAACGATGCCCATCGGCGTCTTCGGATTGTCGAAGCCATGGTGTGCCCCCTCCTCCTGAGGACTGTGGGCGCAGCGGCTCGTCTGCGCCGACAGGGGGCATTGATGTGGGGATCGCGCGAGAAGTCAATGGAGACGCCCAAACAAACTGATGGGCCGTCAGTTCTCCGCGACTGCGGGAACTGACGGCCCACTTGGGGATGCTCAGCTGAACACGAACGGCCCCGGCGACTGTGCCGCGGTCGGCGTACAGGTGACCAGGACACCGAAGATGGTCATCTTCAGCGAGCCGCCGTACGCCTGGAGGCTGTCGCCCGAGGCCACGGTGCCGCTGAGCGGACCGACGGTGACAGCGGCGCCCGTCGCCATCGCCGGGTTCTTGGTACCGCTGAACACGGTCGTGCCGCCGCTCGCCTTCACGAACGTGAACGTCGACGCGATGGAGTCCTTCGCCAGGGCGATCGGCGCCTTGATGGAGGACGTGACGGTGATGGTGGCCGAGGTACCGCTCTGGGTGGCCGTGAGGGTGGCGGCACCGCCGCCGAAGATGCCGCAGTTGGCGTTGATCGTCGCCGTCAGTGGGGTGACGGCGGCCGCACTCGGCGCGAACGCCAGCGCGGTGGCCGCGAGGACCCCCGTCGCCATTGCCGCACCTGTTCCGATTCGCTTCGCCTTCATGGAGATTCCGGCTCCCTTCCCGTGTCTGGGAATGCCATGTGGGGATGGACCGATTCGGCTCACGGACGCGGTGCGGTGCGCCACGCGAGCTAGTATCTGACGGCCCGTCGGAACTTACGTTTTCAATTGATGCGCGGACAGGACACCCACGGCAAGGGGCAATCCGGCCCTGCGGGATTCAGCCAGCGGTGACCGTCGCGCGGACCACCCCGTCGGCACCGGCGACCAGCACCGGCGTCCCCGGCCCGCCCAGATCCCGTACGGCCGCCCGGTCCTCCGCCGGCACCGACTCCGCCTCCGTCACCACCGCCGCCGCCTCCAGCGACGTCGCCCCGGACGCCACCGCCATCGCCACCGCCGTCCGCAACGCGCTGAGCCGCAGCGACTCCAAGGCAACGGTCCCGGCGACGTACGTCCGGCCGGTCTCGTCCCGCACGGCCGCCCCCTCGGGCACACCGTTGCGGGCCCGCGCGGAACGGGCCAGGGTGACGATCTTGCGGTCCTCGGGGTCGAGCGCGCTGCTGTCGGTCATACCCCGAGCATACGGAGGAGCCAGGCGCCCCGGTCGCTCAGGGACTCCTCCGGGGCAGCTCGCAGACAGCGGCTCAGGGGCGGTCGAGCCGGAGCCGGTCGGCACGCGGCAGCCCCGCCACCACCAGGTCGTAGGAGTCCTCGACCAGCTCCCGCACCAGCCGGTCCGGGAGGCGGCCGTCGACCGTCACCGTGTTCCAGTGCCGCTTGTTCATGTGGTAGCCGGGGATGATCAGCCCCTCGTACTCCCCCCGCAGCCGGACCGCGTCCTCCGGCCCGCACTTGAGGTTGACCGTGAGGGGCAGCGCGGACAGGTTGGTCAGGGCGAACAGCTTGCCCAGGACCTTGAAGACGGACGTCTCCGGGTTGAACGGGAACTCCTCCACCGCCGCGTTGAAGGAGAGACAGAAACCGCGCAGTTCCTCCGGACTCACTCCGCCCTCGTCCCCTCCTCCGGCGAGACCCCCGCGCCCACGGGCTCCACCGGCTCCACCAGCACCGTCACGATCTTGTTCCGGCGGCCCGCCGAGGACTCCGCCGTCAGCCGCAGCTCGCGCCCGTCGGGCAGCTCCACCACGGAGGAGGCGCCGGCGATCGGCACCCGGCCGAGGGCCTTCGCGAGCAGCCCGCCGACCGTCTCCACATCCTCGTCGTCGTACGCCTCGAAGCCGTACAGCTCGCCCAGGTCACCGATGTCCAGGCGGGCGGTGACCCGGTAGCGGTCGTCGCCCAACTCCTCGACCGGCGGCAGTTCACGGTCGTACTCGTCGGTGATCTCGCCGACGATCTCCTCCAGGATGTCCTCGATGGTGACGATGCCGGCCGTACCGCCGTACTCGTCGATGACGACCGCCACGTGGTTGCGCTCCTGCTGCATCTCGCGCAGCAGATCGCCCGCGTTCTTGGTGTCCGGCACGAACGCGGCCGGCCGCATCGCCGTCGACACCAGCTCCGACTCGGCGTCCCGGCTGATGTGCGTCTTGCGGACCAGGTCCTTCAGATACACGATCCCGACGATGTCGTCCTCGCTCTCCCCGCTGACCGGGATACGCGAGAACCCCGACCGCAGCGCCAGGGTGAGGGCCTGCCGGATCGTCTTGAAGCGCTCGATGACGACGAGGTCGGTCCTCGGCACCATCACCTCACGGACCAGGGTGTCGCCCAGCTCGAAAACGGAGTGCACCATACGGCGCTCGTCGTCCTCGATCAGCGACTCCTTCTCGGCGAGGTCCACCAGCGCCCGCAGCTCCGCCTCGGAGGCGAACGGCCCCCGGCGGAAACCCTTGCCGGGAGTCAGCGCGTTGCCGATGAGGATCAGCAGCGAGGGGACCGGTCCCATGATCCGGGCCAGCGGCACCAGCACGTACGCCGCCGCCGTCGCCGTGTTCAGCGGATGCTGGCGCCCGATGGTGCGCGGGGAGACCCCGACGGCGACGTAGGAGACGAGGACCATGACGCCGATCGCGGCGAGCAGGGCCGGAGCCGTCCCGTGGATCCCGCGCAGGCACTCGTAGGTGACCAGCGCCGCCGCCGCCATCTCGCAGACGACCCGCACCAGCAGCGCGACGTTGAGATAGCGGGTCGGGTCGGCGGCGACCCGTTCGAGCTTGGCGCTGCCGCGCCGGCCGGACCGTACGGCCTCCTCGGCGCGGAAGCTGGAGACACGGGCGAGGCCCGCCTCGGCACAGGCGGCGAGCCAGGCGACGACGACCAGGGCGACGGCCCCGAGGACGATCTGCACACTCATGAGGTACGTGCCTACGAGACCGTCGGGGCCGGCGAGGGGCCGGTGAGGCCCTTCTCCGCGCGCCAGCCGTCCACGATGGCCGCCTGGAGACCGAACATCTCGGCCTTCTCGTCGGGCTCGTCGTGGTCGTAGCCCAGCAGATGCAGCACACCGTGGACGGTGAGCAGGTGGAGCTCCTCGTCCATGGTGTGCTGCGTCTCGGCCTCCGCCCCCTGCTTGGCGGCGACCTCCGGGCAGAGCACGATGTCACCGAGCAGCCCCTGCGGCGGCTCGGCGTCGTCCTTGCTCGGCGGACGCAGCTCGTCCATCGGGAAGGACATGACATCGGTCGGCCCGGGCAGGTCCATCCACTGCATGTGCAGCTGCTCCATGGCGTCGGCGTCCACGACGATCACCGAGAGCTCGGAGAGCGGGTGGATGCGCATCCGCGCGAGGGCGTAGCGGGCGATGTCGAGGATCGCCTGCTCGTCGACCTCGGTTCCGGACTCGTTGTTGACGTCGATCGACATGGTGGTGCTGGTCTACTTCCGCTTGTCACGGGCGCCCTTGTGGGTGCCGTTCTCCGTACCGTTCTCACTGTCGTACTTCTCGTACGCGTCGACGATACGGCCGACCAGCTTGTGCCGTACGACGTCCTGGGACGACAGGCGGGAGAAGTGCACGTCGTCGAGGCCCTCCAGGATGTCCTGCACCTGCCTGAGCCCCGACTTCGTCCCGCTCGGCAGGTCGACCTGAGTCACGTCACCGGTGATCACGATCTTCGACTCGAAGCCGAGCCGGGTGAGGAACATCTTCATCTGCTCGGGACTGGTGTTCTGCGCCTCGTCCAGGATGATGAAAGCATCATTAAGAGTGCGGCCCCTCATGTAGGCCAGCGGGGCCACCTCGATCGTGCCCGCCGCCATCAGTTTGGGGATCGACTCCGGGTCCAGCATGTCGTGCAGGGCGTCGTAGAGCGGGCGCAGGTAGGGGTCGATCTTCTCGTACAGGGTGCCGGGGAGGAAGCCGAGGCGTTCGCCGGCCTCGACCGCCGGGCGGGTCAGGATGATGCGGGTGACCTGCTTGGACTGCAGGGCCTGCACGGCCTTGGCCATGGCGAGGTAGGTCTTGCCGGTGCCGGCGGGGCCGATGCCGAAGACGATCGTGTGCTTGTCGATGGCGTCGACGTAGCGCTTCTGGTTGAGGGTCTTGGGGCGGATGGTGCGGCCTCGCGAGGAGAGGATGTTCTGCGTCAGCACCTCGGCCGGCGTCTCCTGCGAACCATCCCCGTTCTCGCTCGCCCTGAGCATGGCGATCGAGCGTTCCACTGCGTCCTCCGTCATCGGCTGCCCCGCGCGGAGCACCAGCATCATCTCGTCGAACAGGCGCTGGACCAGGACGACTTCACCTGCGTCACCGACCGCGCTGATCTCATTGCCCCGGACGTGGATGTCGGCCGCCGGGAAGGCCTTCTCGATCACGCGCAGGAGGGAGTCGCCGGAACCCAGCACGGTCACCATGGGATGGTGGTCGGGGACGGTGAACTCTGCTCTGGCCTGCTCCTGCGCGGGGGTGTGAGCTGTGGGTGTCTGAGTCATGGGCCGGCTCTGAAGGCCTTGCTCGTCCTCCTCGAAACGACTCGCCCGCCACAAGGGCGGCCTGGTGGTTCCCAGGGTACGCCGGGGCACTGACATCGCCGTAGGTCTTTTCGGCGTGCACTTGTCACGGTGGCCGCGCGCTCGCCCTACGCCGAGCGGCCGAAGCCGATGGTGGGGACCGCGCGGCGCAGCGGCCACGGCCGGTCCTGCTCGCGGGGGACGAGGCCGGCGAGGAACGCGTACCGCTCCAGGGCGGCCGGGTCCTGGCCCTCGACCGACTGGACCCGGCGCCACCAGGCGCCGATCTCGGACCAGCCGGGGGCGGAGAGGGAGCCGCCGAACTCCTGGACGGAGAGGGCGGCGGTCAGGCCCGCGAAGGCCAGCCGGTCGGCGAGCGGCCAGCCGGCCAGGGTGCCGGCCACGAAGCCGGCCACGAAGACGTCTCCGGCGCCGGTCGGGTCCAGGGCTTCCACGGCGATCGCGGGGACCTCGGCGGCCTCCCCGGTGCGCCGGTCTACGGCGTAGGCGCCGTCCGCGCCGAGGGTGACGACGGCCAGCGGCACGTGCTCGGTGAGGGCGTGCGCGGCGGCGCGGGGGCAGCCGGCGCCGGTGTAGCGCATGGCCTCCTCCGCGTTCGGCAGGAACGCCTCGCAGTACGCGAGGTCGGTGAGCCCGGCGAGATCCCAGGCGCCGGTGTCGTCCCAGCCGACGTCGGCGAAGACGCGGGTGCCCCGGCCGGCGGCCTCGGCGATCCAGGGGGCGGGCCGGCCGGGTGTGAGAGCGGCGACGGCGGCACGCGCGCGGGGGGACCGGTCGGGGGCGACCTCGTCGGTGAACGGGGCCTCGGCGGGCGGCTCGTGGCCGTGCGAGACCATCGTGCGCTCGCCCTCGTACGCCATGGAGACGGTGACCGGGGAGTGCCAGCCGGGGACCGTGCGGGAGGCGGAGAGGTCGATGCCCTCGCCCTGACGCAGGGCGTCCCAGCAGTAGTCGCCGTAGTGGTCGTCGCCGAAGGCCGCCGCGAGGGAGGTCCGCAGGCCGAGCCGGGCGAGCGCGGTCGCCATGTTCGCGACGCCGCCGGGGCTGGACCCCATGCCGCGCGCCCAGGACTCCGTTCCGCGCACCGGGGCGGTGTCGAGTCCGGTGAAGACGATGTCGAGGAAGACGGTGCCGGTCAGATACACGTCCCAGGGCGGGTCGTCCGGCGCGCGCAGCCCCGCCAGCGGGTCGACGTCGGTCGGGCGGGCTCGTCCCTGCCGGTCGGGCGACGGCCCCTTTCCGGTGGACGTGGTGGACGCGGTCACGGTGGGCTCCCTGGCGTGATGCGGATCAGGCCAGTGTGCACCACGGCACCGACAACGGGTCGGCGCGCCCGCCGGTGGTCCGCGCCGCGCGGGGGGCGGGGCGCCGCAGGTCCCGGGTGTGCGGGCCGGGCCGCGTCCGGTGCGGGCCCGGTCGGCGTGGCCGGGCACGGGGGACGGGACGGGTTTTGGCCGTGGCGGTGTGGCGCCGTGGCGGGTGACGGGTGGCGGGTGACGGGTGGCGGGTGACGCCGTAGCGGTATCGCGGCCGTCGCGCCGTAGCGGCCGTAGCGCCGTGGTGGCCGTGGTGGCCATCGCCGGGCGCCGGATACCGGTCAGCAGGCACCGGGCGCGGGTGGACTTCGAGGGCGACCGGGAGTCCGGCGGCGGCCGGACCGGCGATGCCGCCGCGCGAATTCGCCTGCGGTGAGCGGGAGTTGATGACGGTGTGTCAGCGGGCCGCCGTGCGTTCGTTTGCCGCAAGGCGGAGTTGACGGTGACGTACCGGCAGGCCCCCGTGTATTTGCCTGCCCTGAAGAGGAGTTGACGGCGGCGTACCGGCGGGCCGCCGTCGGTTCGCCTGCGATGAGACGGAGTTACCAGCGGGGTACCGGCGGGGTGACCCACTGGGGGTCGGCGACGCGCATCGCGGCGGCGTCGTCGCGTTCGCGCAGTGAGCCGTCGTCGTCGAGCCAGCGCCGGTGCAGCGACGCCAGCCTGTCTCGGTCGAGTTCGACGCCGAGGCCGGGCGCGTCGGAGACGGCGAGCGTGCCGTCGGCGAAGGCGAGGCGTTCGGTGAGGACGTCCTCGGACTGCCACGGGTAGTGCGAGTCGCAGGCGTGGTGGAGGTCGGGGACCGTGGCGGCGACATGGGTCATCGCGGCGAGGCTGATCCCGAGGTGGGTGTTGGAGTGCATGGAGATCCCGACGCCGAACGTGCGGCAGATCGCGGCCAGTTGCTGGGTGTTGCGCAGTCCGCCCCAGTAGTGGTGGTCGGAGAGGACCACCTGTACGGCGTCCTTGGTGAACGCCTCCCTGATCTCGGCGAACGTCGTCACGCACATGTTGGTGGCGAGCGGTACGCCGGTGCCGGCGGAGACCTCGGCCATGGCGGGGGTGCCGAGCGCGGGGTCCTCCAGGTATTCGAGGACGTCCCCCAGTTCCTCCGCCACCTTCAGCGAAGTCTCCACGGACCAGGCGCCGTTGGGGTCCAGGCGCAGCGGGTGTCCGGGGAAGGCCGCGGCGAGCGCGCGGACGGCGGCGATCTCCTCGTCGGGCGGGAAGACACCGCCTTTGAGCTTGAAGGAGGTGAAGCCGTAGCGCTCCTTGAACCGGCGGGCCTGTTCGACGACTCCGGCCGGGTCGAGCGCCGCGCCCCAGTCGTCCTGTTCGCAGGCGACGCCGTCGGGGTGGGCCGCCCACTTGTAGAAGAGGTAGGCGCTGTACTCGACGGCGTCGCGCACCTTGCCGCCGAGCAGGGCGTGCACGGGCAGTCCGAGGGCCTTGCCGAGCGCGTCGAGGCAGGCGACCTCGAAGGCGGAGACGACGGAGAGCCGGAGCTTGTCGGCGGTCTGGACCCCGCGCAGTCCGCCCACGTCCACCTGTCCGGAGATCCGGGAGGCGGCGACGGCGACCTCGTCGGCGAGGGTGAAGAGGCCGTTGAGGTCCGATACTTGACGGCCCATCAGCTTGGTGGCGTAGGGCCGGGCCAGTTCCAGGTACTTGGTGTCGCCGTAGGTCTCGCCGAGTCCGGTGATCCCGTCGGCCGTCTCGATCTCGACGATCAGGCGGGGGGTGTAGGGCTGGTGGACGCCCTGGGTGTTCAGCAGCGGCGGGTCGGCGACCAGGATGGGGGTCAGCCGCACGTCGGTGATGGTGAGGTTCACAGGGCGGCTCCTACGAGGTCGAGTCCGGTGGTGAGCAGGGCGGTGAGGTCGGCCAGGTCGGCGGCCGAGGGGTCGGTGAGCGGGGCGCGCACGGGGCCGACCGGGCGCCCGCGCAGCCGGGCCGCCGCCTTGACCAGCGAGACGGCGTATCCCGGTACCCGGTCGCGGAGTTCGACGAGCGGGACGTAGAAGTCACGCAGCAGTTTGTCGACCGTTCCGTCGTCTCCGGTGCGCAGGGCGGTGAAGAAGGCGTCGGCGATCTCGGGGGCGAAGGCGTGCACGGCGGAGGAGTAGGCGGGGACGCCGACGGTGGCGTAGGCGCGGGCCTGGATCTCCGCGGTGGAGGCGCCGTTGAAGAAGAGGAAGCCCTCGGGGGCGGCGAGGGTGAGGCGTTGCAGCCGGTCGAGGTCGCTGTGGCCGTCCTTGAGGCCGATGACTCCGGGGATCCGCGCGATCCGTCGCAACGAGGCGGCGCTGTAGGCGACTTGGCCGCGCTGGTAGGCGATGAGCGGCAGCCGGACGCGGGCGGCGATCTGCTCCAGTTGGGCCACCAGGCCGTCCTGCGGGGCGGCGACGAGGTAGTGCGGCAGGACGAGCAGCGCGTCGGCGCCGGCCTCCTCGGCGATGCGCGCGAACCGTGCGGCCTGCGCCCAGCCGTAGCCGATGCCCGCCACGACGGGGACCCGGCCGGCCGCCTCCTCCACGGTGACGGTGACGACCTGGCGGTACTCGTCCTCGTCGAGGGAGAAGAACTCGCCGGTGCCGCAGGCGGGGAAGACGGCGCCGGGGGCGGTGGCGATCTGGGTCGCGACGTGGGTGCGGAAGCCCTCGGGGTCGAGGGAGCCGTCGTCGTGGAAGGAGGTGAGCGGGAAGGACAGCACGCCGTGTGCCATTCCGTCGCGCAGCCTCCGCACCACGGTCTCCGTTTCGGCGTTCACCTGAGCCATCTCCCTATGTAGACCTCATCCACGTATGAAGACAGAGATTAGGTACACGAACACCGGCCGTCAATGGGGCCGCCGCCGTGGCTACCATCGGCGCATGTCGGAGACCGGTGGCGTGCGCGAGGTGAAGTCCGCCGCGCGTACGGTCGAGCTGCTGGAGCTGCTCGCCGCGCGCGGCGACCGCCCGGCGCGACTACAGGAGCTGGCGGACGAGCTGGGCGTGCCGCGCAGCTCGATGTACGCGCTGCTGCAGACCCTGATCTCGCGCGGCTGGGTCCGCACCGACGTCACCGGCTCCCTCTACGGCACGGGCATCCGCGCCCTGCTCACCGGCACCAGCTACCTCGACTCCGACCCGCGCGTCCGCGTCGTACGCCCCTACCTCGACGAGGCCTCCGAGGCGCTCGGCGAGACGATCCACCTGGGGCGGCTGGACGGGTGGGACGTGGCGTACCTGGCGACCCGGGAGTCGCACGAGTACCTGCGCACGATCAGCCGGGTCGGGCGGCGGCTGCCGGCGCACGTCGGCGCCCTCGGCAAGGCGCTGCTCGCCGAACGGGACGACACCGAGCTGCCCGAGGGGCCCTACGAGGCCGCGACGCCCCACACGCACACCGGCCGGGCGGCGCTCGCCGCCGATCTCGCCGGGGTGCGGGCGCGCGGGTACTCGATCGACCGCGAGGAGGGCGTCCTCGGGATCGTCGGCTTCGGGTTCGCGCTGCGCTACGAGGCGGGGGCGCCGGCACCGGACGCGATCAGCTGCTCGGTGCCGGTGGCCCGGCTGACGGCGGAGCACGAGGAGCGGATCGTGGCGGTGATGCGGGAGATCCGGGCGAAGATCGAGGCGACTGCGCCCGCGGCGGGCGGCGCGGTGCGGTGGCGGTAGGCAGCAGGCGATGAGGCGGCGGGCGGGCGCCGGCGGGGCCGCTAGAAGACGTACGCCTCGACCTCGGCGAGGTAGCGCGCGCGCCGCTCCTCGTCGTCCTCCAGGAAGGACGCGGTGAAGGAGTTGCGGGCCAGGTCGCGCAGCCGCTCCTCGGTCAGGCCGAGGGCCTCGCGGACGGCGTCGTAGTTGTCGCCCGCGTAGCCGCCGAAGTAGGCCGGGTCGTCGGAGTTGACCGTGCACAGCAGACCCGCGTCCAGCATCGCGGGGAGCGGGTGGTCGGCGAGGACGTCCACCGTGCGCAGCCGTACGTTGGAGAGCGGGCAGAGGGTCAGCGGCACCCGGTCCCGGACCAGGCGGGCGACCAGCTCCGGGTCCTCCACGCAGCGCAGCCCGTGGTCTATCCGCTCCACGCCGAGCACGTCGAGCGCCTCGGTGACGTAGGCGGGCGGCCCCTCCTCGCCGGCATGCGCGACCCGTCGCAGCCCGAGGGCGGCGGCGGCCTCGTAGACCTCGCGGAACTTCGCCGGCGGGTGCCCGACCTCGGCCGAGTCCAGGCCGATGCCGGTGATCCGGTCGAGATACGGCTTCGCCGCGTCCAGGGTCTCCATCGCGGACTCGGCGGACTCGTCGCGCAGGAAGCACATGATCAGCCGCGTCGAGACGCCGTGCCGCCGCTCGCTCTCCCCCAGCGCCCGCCACAGCCCCTCGACGACCGTCTCCATCGGCACGCCCCGGGCGAGGTGCGCCTGCGGGTCGAAGAAGATCTCCGCGTGCCGGACGCCCTGAGCGGCGGCGCGGGCCAGGTACGCGTCGGCGAGGTCCTCGAAGTCCCGCTCGGTGCGCAGGACGGCCATCAGCTCGTAGTACAGGTCGAGGAAGGACTGGAGGTCCGCGAAGAGGTAGGCCTCGCGCAGCTTCTCGGTGTCCGCGTACGGCAGCTCGACGCCGTTGCGGCCGGCGAGGGCGAAGGCCAGCTCCGGCTCCAGGGTGCCTTCGATATGGAGGTGCAGTTCGGCTTTGGGGAGGGGCATCAAAGTATCGTAAGGGGGTTTTGTCTGCGCTTCGCAACCGGCACTCTCAGTAGATCGTGCGCCACCGTCAGCTCCCCCGTGAAGCCCGCGGCCCGCGCCTGCCGCGCGAACGCGTCCGGGTCGGAGTAGCGCTGGCTGAAGTGGGTCAGCACGAGCTGCCGCACCCCCGCGTCGCGGGCCACCCGGGCCGCCTGCCCGGCGGTCAAGTGACCGTGATCGGCGGCGAGTTGCTCGTCCTCGTCGAGGAACGTCGACTCGATGACGAGCATGTCGCAGCCGTCCGCGAGGGCGTACACCCCCGCACAGAGCCGGGTGTCCATCACGAACGCGAACCGCTGCCCGCGCCGCGCCTCGCTGACCTCGTCGAGCCGCACGCCGCCCAGGGTGCCCTCGCGCTGGATACGGCCCACGTCGGGCCCCTCGATGCCGTGCGCGGCCAGCCGTTCGGGCACCATGCGGCGGCCGTCGGGTTCGACGAGCCGGTAGCCGTAGGACTCGACGGGATGCGAGAGCCGGCGCGCCTCCAGACGGTAGGAGGGCGTCACCGCGATCGTGCCGTCGGCGGCCACCGGCGCCTCGGTGAGGGCGACCGTCTCGTGGTAGGCGGTGGCGTGCCGCAGACGGTCGTAGAAGCGCTGCCCGGACTCGGGGTAGTGGGCGGTGATCTCGTGCGGGACCCGGTCCAGGTTGATCCGCTGGATCACGCCGGCGAGGCCGAGCGAGTGGTCGCCGTGGAAGTGGGTGACGCAGATCCGGTTCAGGTCGTACGCGGCGACCCCGGCGCGCAGCAGCTGCCGCTGGGTGCCCTCGCCGGGGTCGAAGAGGATGCACTCGGCGTCCCAGCGCAGCAGATAGCCGTTGTGGTTGCGGTGCCGGGTGGGGACCTGGCTGGCGGTGCCGAGGACGACCAACTCGCGTACGGACACGGGTGGTTACCCGGGAGGCCAGTGCAGGCCCCGGCCGCCCAGGAGGTGGGCGTGGGCGTGGAACACCGTCTGGCCGGCGCCGCTGCCGGTGTTGAACACGACGCGGTAGCCCTCCAGTTTCTCCTCGGCGGCGATCTCGCCGGCCTCGCGGAGCACGTCCGCGGCGATCGCCGGTTCGGCGGCGGCGAGGGAGGCGGCGTCCGGGTGGTGCACCCGGGGGATCACCAGGACGTGCGTCGGCGCCTGGGGGTTGATGTCCCGGAAGGCGACGGTGGTCTCCGTCTCGCGGACGATGGTCGCCGGGATCTGCCCCCGGACGATCTTGCAGAACAGGCAGTCGTCCTGCGGTTCCCCTGCCATGGCCCCTCCGGGGTGCTCGTTGCTCGTTTACTCGTTGCTCGTTGCTCGTTGCTCGTTGCTCGGTCGCGGGCATCGTACCGTCGTCGGGTGCGGGTGCACGGGGGCCGGTCCCGTGCCCCCTCATCCGGTGGGCAGGGGCGGCGGGGTCTTCGCCGGAGCGGCCTCCAGCGCCTCCAGGGCGACCCGGATCGCCTCGTCCAGCTGGACGTCCCGGCCGGCCGCGTGGTCCTGCGGGCGCTGCACCGCCTCCACGTCGGGATCGACGCCGTGGTTCTCCACGCCCCAGCCGTAACCCTCCAGCCAGAAGGCGTACTTGGGCTGGGTGATCAGGGTGCCGTCGACCAGTCGGTAGCGGCTGTCGATGCCGATGACACCGCCCCAGGTGCGGGTGCCGACGACCGGCCCGACCCCGAGGGCCTTGATCGCCGCGTTGACGATGTCGCCGTCGGAGCCGGAGAACTCGTTGGCCACGGCGACGACGGGACCGCGCGGCGCGTCCTGCGGATAGCTGTAGGCGCGCGTGCCGCGCGGCAGCGTCCAGCCGACGATCCGCCGGGCCAGTTTCTCGACGACCAGCTGGGAGGTGTGGCCGCCCCGGTTCTCCCGCACGTCCACCACCAGGCCCTCGCGGGCCACCTCGACGCGCAGGTCACGATGGATCTGCGCCCAGCCGGGCGCCTGCATGTCCGGCACGTGGAGGTAGCCGAGCCGCCCGCCGGACCGCTCGTGGACGTAGGCGCGCCGGTCGGCGACCCAGGCGTGGTAGCGCAGCGGCTCCTCGTCGGCGGTGGGGACGACCACGGCGTGCCGGGGATCGCCGCCGCCGGAGGGGGAGATGGTCAGCTCGACCGGCTTGCCCGCCGTACCGACCAGCAGCGGTCCGGGCCCGGTCACCGGGTCGACGGGCTGTCCGGCGACCGCGACGATCGCGTCCCCGGCCCGCACCGCGACACCGGGTGCGGCGAGCGGGGACCGGGCGTCGGGGTCGGAGGTCTCCGCCGGCAGGATCCGGTCGATACGCCAACTGCCGTCCTGGTGACGGGAGATGTCGGCGCCGAGCAGGCCCTGCCGGTCGCCGTGGCCGCCGTGGCCGTGCGGGGTGACGTAGGCGTGGGAGGTGCCGAGTTCGCCGTGCACCTCCCACAGGAGGTCGACGAGGTCGTCGTGGGTGGCGACGCGGTCGAGGAGCGGGCGGTAGCGGTCGAGGACGCCGGTCCAGTCGACGCCGCTCATGTCCGGCCGCCAGAAGTGGTCGCGCATGATGCGGCCGGTCTCCTCGTACATCTGCCGCCACTCGGCCGCCGGGTCGGCCAATTGCCGGATCCGGCCGAGATCGACGGAGATGTTGGAGTCGCTGTGCTCGTCGTCGGAGGCGCGCCGGTCGCTGGGGACGACCCGCAGCCCGCCGTCGGACCGGAGCAGGACGCGCTTGCCGTCGCCGCTGACCCGGAAGTGGTCGACGTCGGCGGCGAGGTGCTCGATGCGCTGCTGGGCGAGGTCGTAGCGCTCCAGGGCGGTCTTGGGGTCGGGGTCGTCGGGGGTGGCGCGGGAGGCGCCGAGGACACCGCGCACGGGGTGGCGCAGCCAGAGCACGCCGTCCTTGGCGGCCCGCAGGGCGGAGTAGCGGCCCGCCTCGACGGGGAACGGCACGATCCGGTCGGCGAGCCCTTCGAGGTCGATCCGGGTGGCGGGCCTGCCCTCGCTGTCGGGCGTCTCCTCCTTGTCGGGCGCCTCGAAGGGGCGGCCGTGCCGCTGCGGCCCGAACGGGGAGGGAGTGGTCGCGGCCAGGGTGATCAGGTGCGGCCGGTCGCCGACCACGAAGGCGAGGTCGAAGACGTGCTCGTCGTAGACCGGGTCGAAGGAGCGGGTGGAGAGGAAGACGAGGTGCTTGCCGTCCAGGGTGAAGGCGGGCGCGTAGTCCCGGAAGCGCAGCGGGGTCGCCTCGGTGACGGTCAGGTCGGTGGTGTCCGCGAGGCGGAGCTGGCGCAGCGGGCGCGGGCCCGGGTGGGACCAGGCGAGCCAGGCGGAGTCGGGCGAGAAGGCGAGCCCGGAGACCTCGCCGTCCTCACTGCGGTCCACCTCGCGCACCTCGCCGGTCTCCCGCTCGACGAGGAGCAGCCGTCCGTCGTGCGAGGCCACGGCGGCCCGGCTGCCGTCGGGTGCCATGGTGAGGGAGAGGACGCGGCCGAGCCGTCCGGCGGCGAGCCGGCGCGGGGCGGCGCCGGGGGCGAGTCCGGTGGCGGGCGCGAACTCCAGGGCGTCGTCGCCCTCGGCGTCCGTCACCCACACCACCCACTCCTCGCCGTCCGCGCGGAAGGTGCGCGGCAGCCGGGCCCGGACGCCGGGCTCGGCGGCCAGCGCGCGGGTGGGGCCCAGCCGGTGGGTGACCCAGTGGACGGCGCCGCGCACGGCGACCGCGCTGCCGCGCCCGGTGTGGTCCGGGACGGCGGCACCGAACCAGCGGGCCGCGTTCACCGGGAACGGCTGCTGGTCGGTGCGCTGTCCGCCGAGCCGGATCTCCAGCCGGCGCGGCTCGGCGCCGTCCAGGTCGTCCAGCAGCCACAGTTCGCCGGCGCAGGCGTAGACGACCCGGGTGCCGTCGCCGGCGGCGTGCCGGGCGTAGAAACCGTCGAGGGGGGTGTGCCGGCGCAGGTCGGAGCCGTCGGCGAGGGAGGAGTAGAGGGCGCCGGTGCCCTCGTGGTCGGAGAGGAACGCGATCCGGTCCCCCGCCCACACCGGGTACTCCAGGTTTCCGTCCAACTCCTCGTGCAGGCGCGCGAATTGGCCGTCGCCCTCGCGGTCGATCCACAACTTGCCCGCCGTGCCGCCCCGGTACCGCTTCCACCAGGCGGCCTCGCGGCCCATGGGCGCGGAGAGCAGGACGGTGGCCGGGCCGTGGGCGACATGGCCGACGGGTCCGTACGGAAGGGTGGTGGCGGGGCCGCCGTCGAGCGGGATCGCGCGGGCCCAGCTGCGGCGCACCCCGGCCTGGCCCTGGGTGCTGATCGCCAGGACCTGTCCGTCGGGCGTCCAGCCGCGCACCTGGGTACGCCAACTGCCCCAGTAGGTGAGGCGTTTGGCGGGTCCCCCGGCGGCGGGGGCGAGGTGCGCCTCGGGGGCGCCGTCCCGGAAGGAGGTCCAGGCGACGGTGGTGCCGTCGGGCGAGATGCGGGGGTGGGTCACCGGCACGTTGTCGGCGCTGACCCGCCAGGCCCGGCCGCCGTCGAGGGGGGCGAGCCACACGTCGTCCTCGGCGGTGAAGGCGACCGACTCACCGTGCAGGTGCGGGAATCGGAGATACGTGGCAGCGGCGGGCGGGGCCGGCGCGGCGGACGGGGAGGAGGCGGAGGACGCGGCGGCTGCGGAGGACGCGGGCTGAGTCACCTGATCAGGGTATGCAGCCGGGCCTGGCGCCGACACCGGTTCCGATCACTTGCCCACCGCGGACCGGCAGGTGGGGTCGCCCGGGCACCAGACGGTCCGGGTGACGGTCACCGTGGGGCCTGGACCGCCGTAGGTGGGTCGGCGGGTGACGGGCGGGGTGTACGGGGAGGAGCGCGGCACGGCGGTGCAGTCGCCGAGCCCGCTCACGTGGAAGACCCGCCGGCCGGCCACCTCGGCGAGAAGGTCACCGCGGACGCAGGCGCCGTCGACGGCGCGGGTGACCCGGCCGGTGACGGTGATGTCCCGGTCGTCGTCCGTCTTCCCCTGGCAGTCCACGGAGACCATGGCGGTCGCCGTGGGCGAGGGGCTCCTCCCCGGGGTGTACGCCTTGCCGTGCTCCCCGTAGTCGCCCGTGCAGGTCAGCCAACTGACGCTCACGTGCTGCCGTTCCAGCTCAGCGGTCGCCGTCCTGTCGGTCGTGTACGCCACCGTGGTGGAGCTGACATCACCGGGTTGGCACGCGACCGCCCCGCCCACGGCGAGCACCACCAGTCCGGTCGCGGCCACCGCCCGCCGGCCGCGCGGCCGACACCGAAAACGCCTCAATTCCCCCATGGACGGCAGCCTGCCACTCCCGCGCCGCACACGGTAGAGCGCATACGGCCACCCGAGCGCCCCTCGACTGCTGCCCCAGGGCGCCCCTTCCGGGTGGTCAGGACCAGCGTCCGGTGCGGCCCAGGAGCAGGGCCGTGGCGGCGGTACCGGCGGTCGACGTACGCAGCACGGTCCGCCCGAGGACGTACGGCCGGGCACCTGCCTCCTTGAACACCGCCAACTCCTCGGGGGAGACGCCCCCTTCGGGTCCGACGACCAGCACGATCTCGCCCTCGGCGGGGAGTTCGGCGGTGGCGAGCGGGTCGCTGCCGTGCTCGAAGTCCGAGTGGAGGACGGCGGCGAAGTCGGCTCTGGCCAGAAGTGCCGCAACCTGTCGGGTCGTTGCCGCGTCCGCGACCTCCGGGAAGCGAACCCGGCGCGACTGCTTGCCGGCCTCGCGGGCGGTGGCCCGCCACTTGGCGAGCGCCTTCTGGCCCCGGTCGCCCTTCCACTGCGTGACGCAACGGGACGCCGCCCAGGGGACGATGGCGTCCACGCCGGTCTCGGTCATGGTCTCCACGGCGAGTTCGCCGCGGTCGCCCTTGGGCAGCGCCTGGACGACGGTGACGCGGGGCTGTTCCGGGGGCTCGTCGGTGCAGTCGCCGACGCCCGTGACGACCAGCCGGTCCCTGCCCTCGGCGGCCTTGACGACCCCTTCCGTCCAGCGCCCGCGCCCGTCGGTGAGGACGACGTCCTCACCGGCCCGCATCCGCCGCACGGAGACCGCGTGCCGCCCCTCGGGGCCGTCGAGGACGTACTCGCCGCCGCAGAGGTCCGGCGGGACCAGGGGGTCGAGGACGAACACCGGTGCCGTCATCGGCCGCCGCCTCCCGCCGGGAACGCCGACAACGCGGTCGCCGCCGCGTCGGCCTCGGCGGCCAGCACCTCCACGAGCCGGCCGGCGGGCAGTTCCCTGGCCATCCGGTGGCCCTGGCCCGCCCACAGCGCCATGCCCTGCGGGTCGCCCGCGGCGGCGGCCTGCTTGCGCAGCGGCGCGGTGAGGTGGTGGATCTCCGGGTACGCGACCGGGGCGTACGGGCCGTGCTCGCGCAGGAACCGGTTGACCAGGGCGCGGGCGGGCCGGCCGGAGAAGGCGCGGGTCAGCTCCGTACGGACGAACAGGGGGTTGGTGAGCGCCTGCTTGTGCAGGAGGTGGGCGCCGGACTCGGGGGTGGCGAGGAAGGCCGTGCCGAGCTGGGCGGCGCAGGCGCCCGCGGCGAGGGCGGCGGCGATCTGGCTGCCGCGCATCAGCCCGCCGGCGGCGACGATCGGAAGGGAGACGGTCTCGCGGATCTGGGCGATCAGGGAGAGCAGCCCGATGCCCGAGCCGTCGGTCTCCGGAACGTCGCGGTGGGTGCCCTGGTGGCCGCCGGCCTCGATGCCCTGCGCGATCACCGCGTCGGCGCCGGCCCGCTCCACGACGAGGGCCTCCTCGACGGTGGTGGCGGTGACCAGGGTGAACGTGCCGGAGCGGCGCAGTTTCTCCAGGACCTCGGGGGCGGGCACACCGAAGTGGAAGGAGACGACCGGCACCGGGTTGTCGAGGAGTACGGCGAGTTTGGCCTCGTAGCCGTCGTCGCGACCGCTGTCGGGGTCGCCCAGCTCCGTCTCGTACCAGGAGGCCTCGCCGGCCAGCTGGTGGGCGTAGACGTCGACGGCGGCCCGGTAAGGGAGCGCCCCGCCGACCACCGCGGAGCCGGTGCCCCCGCCGGGATACTCCGGCTGCGGGAGGAAGACGTTCATCCCGAAGGGCCGGCCGGTCAGGCTCCGCAGCTGCTTGATCTCCTGGTACATCCCGTCGGCGGTCTTGTACCCGGCGGCGAGGAACCCCAGCCCGCCGGCCTCGGACACGGCCGCCGCGAGCCGCGGTACGGAGACACCGCCCGCCATGGGGGCCTGCACGATCGGGTGCGGGAAGAGAGCGGTCAGCGCGGAGGACATGACGGCATGTTGTCACGTCCTCCGAACAAGTCCGAATCCGGCCTTACCCATGGCACATGCCCGGAGCGGCCCGCGTTCAGCGGCCGTTGAAGGCGTCCTTCAGCCGCGAGAACAGCCCTTGCTGGCCCGGTTGGAACTGGCCTATCGAGCGTTCCTCGCCGCGCAGTTGCGCCAGTTCGCGCAGGACGCGTTCCTGCTCGGGGTCGAGCTTGGTGGGGGTGGTGACCTCAACGTGCACGATGAGGTCGCCCCGGCCGCCGCCGCGCAGGTGGGTGATGCCCCGGCCGTGCAGCGGGATCGACTGGCCGGACTGGGTGCCCGGCCGGATGTCGACCTCTTCGAGACCGTCCAGCGTCTCCAGCGGCACCTTGGTACCGAGGGAGGCCGCCGTCATCGGCAGGGTGACCGTGCAGTGCAGGTCGTCCCCGCGCCGCTGGAACATCGCGTGCGGCAGCTCGTGGATCTCGACGTACAGGTCGCCGGCCGGACCGCCGCCGGGGCCGACCTCGCCCTCGCCCGCGAGCTGGATGCGGGTGCCGTTGTCGACGCCCGCCGGGATCTTGACGGTGAGCGTGCGGCGCGAGCGGACCCGGCCGTCACCGGCGCACTCCGGACACGGCGTGGGCACGACCGTGCCGAAGCCCTGGCACTGGGGGCAGGGCCGGGACGTCATGACCTGGCCCAGGAAGGACCGGGTGACCTGCGAGACCTCGCCGCGTCCGCGGCACATGTCACAGGTCTGCGCGGAGGTGCCGGGGGCCGCGCCCTCGCCGTTGCAGGTGTTGCAGACGACGGCCGTGTCGACCTGGATGTCCTTGGTCGTCCCGAAGGCCGCCTCGTCCAGCTCGATCTCCAGCCGGATCATGGCGTCCTGGCCCCGGCGGGTACGCGAGCGCGGTCCGCGCTGCGACGCCGTGCCGAAGAAGGCGTCCATGATGTCCGAGAAGTTCCCGAAGCCGCCCGCGCCGAAGCCGCCGGCCCCCGCGCCCGCCTGCGAGAGCGGGTCGCCGCCGAGGTCGTAGACCTGCTTCTTCTGCGGGTCGGAGAGCACCTCGTAGGCGGCGTTGATCTCCTTGAACCGCTCCTGGGTCTTCGGGTCCGGATTGACGTCCGGGTGCAGCTCGCGCGCGAGCCGGCGGAAGGCCTTCTTGATCTCATCCTGCGACGCGTCGCGACGCACGCCGAGAACGGCGTAGTAGTCCGTGGCCACTTAGGACTCCGCCAGGATCTGTCCGACGTACCGTGCCACTGCGCGTACCGCTCCCATCGTTCCCGGGTAATCCATGCGGGTCGGTCCGACCACGCCGAGCTTGGCGACTGCCTCGCCGCCCGAACCGTAGCCGACCGACACCACGGACGTGGAGTTGAGTCCCTCGTAGGCGTTCTCGTGACCGATCCGTACGGTCATGCCCGAATCCCCCGTCTCACCAAGCAACTTGAGGAGCACGACCTGCTCCTCCAGGGCTTCGAGGACGGGCCGGATCGTGAGAGGGAAGTCATGGACGAAGCGGGTGAGATTGGCGGTGCCGCCGATCATCAGCCGCTCCTCGGTCTCCTCGACGAGGGTCTCCAGCAAGGTGGAGAGCACCGTCGTGACCGTGCCGCGGTCCTCGGACTCGAAGGCCTCCGGCAGGTCCTGCACCAGCTGCGGGACGTCCGCGAAACGGCGGCCCGCGATCCGGCTGTTGAGCCGCGCGCGCAGATCCGCCAGGGACACCTCGCCGAACGGCGCCGGGCAGTCGATCATGCGCTGCTCGACCCGCCCGGTGTCCGTGATCAGCACCAGCATCACGCGCGCCGGGGCGAGCGACAGCAGCTCCACGTGCCGCACCGTCGACCGGGTCAGCGAGGGGTACTGCACGACGGCGACCTGCCGGGTCAGCTGCGCGAGCAGCCGTACCGTACGGCCCACGACGTCGTCGAGGTCCACGGCGCCGTCGAGGAAGTTCTGGATCGCGCGCCGCTCGGGACCGGTCATCGGCTTGACGCCGGCGAGCTTGTCGACGAACAGGCGGTAGCCCTTGTCGGTGGGGATGCGCCCGGCGCTGGTGTGCGGCTGGGCGATGTACCCCTCGTCCTCCAGGGCCGCCATGTCGTTGCGCACGGTCGCCGGGGAGACGCCCAGGCTGTGCCGCTCGGTGAGCGCCTTGGAACCCACCGGTTCCTCGGTGCCGACATAGTCCTGGACGATGGCGCGCAGCACTGCGAGCCTGCGTTCGCTGAGCATCGCGCACACCTCCAGCCTTCGTCCGCCCGGTCGCCCGGTGGTGTCTCCTGGCACTCTGAGCGCGCGAGTGCCAACGTTCCCCCGCCCAGTGTACGGCTGTGAGGTACACCCCCGGCAAGGCCGGTCCCGTGAGGTGCCGGCACGGGGTGCCCCCGCTAGCGTCGCCGTATGACGCTGACTTGGGAAGAGCTGGGGTGGGAACGGCTGGCCGACGGGGTGGGGCGGTGCCGGCTGCCCGGCTGGGACTGCACGGCGGGGCTGGTCGTGGGGCCGGAGTCGGTGCTGATGGTGGACGCGGGGTCGAGCCTCGCGGAGGGCGTGCGGCTGCGGGCGAGGGCACGGGAACTCACCGGCCGCGATGTGACCCATCTCGCGCTCACCCACGCCCACTTCGACCATGTCCTCGGTGCCGCGGCGTTCGGGGACGCGGAGGTGTTCGGCGCCGCGGGCCTGGACGGTGCCCTGGACCGGGGGCGGGCCGCGCTGCGGGCGGACGCGGTGGCCAACGGGCTGGACCCGCGGGCGGCGGACGAGGCGGTGGCGGCCCTGGTGCGCCCCGGCCACCCCGTCACCGGTGAGCGGGCCCTCCCGCTGGGCGGCGGCCGCCGGGTGGTGCTCGCGGACGTGGGCCCCGGCCACACCGCGCACGATCTGGCGGTCCTGGTGCCGGGCTCCCCCGCGGTGGTCTTCTGCGGCGACCTGGTCGAGGAGTCCGGCGAACCCCAGGCGGGCCCGGACGCCGTACCGGCGCGCTGGCCGGCCGCCCTCGACCGGCTGCTCGCCCTGGGCGGTGCGGACGCGCTGTACGTGCCCGGTCACGGAGCGGTGGTGGACGCGGGTTTCGTGCGGGCGCAGCGGGACGCGCTGGCGGCGCGTTCCGGCGTGTCGTGAGGAGGCGGGGGCCGGTTCTCCTATCGTCATCCGAATGCGCCAGTACTCCGCCGACCTGACCCCGCCGTGGAAGAAGCCCAAGGCCGCCCCGGAGGTCCCGGCCGAACCGGGGCTGGTGGTCGAGGAGCCCGGGACCGGTTTCTGCGGGGCGGTGATCCGCTGCGAGGCCGGCACGGTGACCCTGGAGGACCGCTTCGGCAAGCACCGCGTCTTCCCGCTGGAACCGCGCGGCTTCCTCCTGGAGGGCCGCGTGGTGACCCTGGTGAAGCCCGCGCCGGGTCCGCGGCGGCCCGCCCGTACGGCATCCGGTTCGGTGGCCGTCCCCGGGGCACGCGCGCGGGTGGCCCGCGCCGGGCGCATCTACGTCGAGGGCCGGCACGACGCCGAACTCGTCGAGAAGGTGTGGGGCGACGACCTGCGCGTCGAGGGCGTGGTCGTGGAGTACCTGGGGGGAGTCGACGATCTCCCGGCGATCGTCGAGGAGTTCGGCCCCGGGCCCGACGCCCGCCTCGGTGTCCTGGTGGACCACCTGCTCCCCGGCACCAAGGAGTGGCGCATCGCCCAGTCGGTGACCAGCGAGCACGCCCTCGTGGTGGGACACCCCTACATCGACATCTGGGAGGCCGTGAAACCGGCCTGTGTGGGCATCGAGGCGTGGCCCCGGGTGCCGCACGGCCAGGACTGGAAGACGGGGGTGTGCCGGGCCGTCGGCTGGCCGGAGAACACCGGCGCGGTGTGGCAGGCGATCCTGGCCCGGGTCGCCTCCTACAAGGACCTGGAACCCGAACTGCTGGGCCGCGTCGAGGAGTTGATCGATTTCGTCACGGCCAGCGGGGCGGCCTGACCTCCTCGCAGGTGGCGAACTCACTGGTGTCCGGACGGACGGACCAGGAGTCCCGCACCGCTTCACTCCCTAGAGGAATCAGTCCACCAGGTCCCTGACCACCGCGTCGGCCAGCAGCCGTCCCCGCAGGGTGAGTACCGCGCGTCCCTCCTCGAACGGAGCCCCCTCCAGCAGTCCGTCCGTGCGGGCCCGGCGGGAGGCGGCGAGGCCCTCCGGCCGCAGCAGGTCCAGCGGGGCGCCCTCGCGCAGGCGCAGCTCCAGCAGGATGCGCTCCACCCGCCGGTCCTCCTCGTTGAGGATCTCCCGGCCCGCGCCCGGTGAGCGGCCCGCGGCGAGAGCTGCCGCGTACGCCCCGGGGTGCTTCACGTTCCACCAGCGCACGCCGCCCACGTGGGAGTGCGCGCCGGGGCCCGCGCCCCACCAGTCGGCGCCGCGCCAGTACAGCTCGTTGTGCAGGCAGCGGGCGGCGGGCGAGGTGGCCCAGTTGGACACCTCGTACCAGTCGAAGCCCGCCGCCGCCAGCACCTCGTCCGCGATCAGGTAGCGGTCCGCGTGCGCGTCGTCGTCGGTCATCGGGACCTCGCCGCGGCGGATGCGGCGGGCCAGCTGGGTGCCTTCCTCGACGATCAGGGCGTAGGCGCTGATGTGGTCGGGGCCCGCGCCGAGCGCCGCGTCCAGGGAGGCCCGCCAGTCGTCGTCGGACTCGCCGGGGGTGCCGTAGATCAGGTCCAGGTTGACGTGCTCGAAGCCGGCCGCGCGGGCCTCCGCCACGCAGGCCTCCGGACGGCCGGGGGTGTGGGTGCGGTCGAGGATGCGCAGGACGTGCTGCCTGGCGCTCTGCATGCCGAAGGAGATCCGGTTGAAGCCGCCCTCCCGCAGGGCCGCCAGGTAGACGGGGTCCACCGACTCCGGGTTCGCCTCGGTGGTGACCTCCGCGTCCGGCGCCAGACCGAACTCGTCCCGGACCGCGCGCAGCATCCGTACGAGATCGCCCGCGGCCAGCAGGGTCGGCGTGCCGCCGCCGACGAAGACCGTACGGACCGGGCGCGGGTCGTCGCCGAGGACCTTGCGGGCCAGGCGGACCTCGTCGACCAGGGTGTCCGCGTAGTTGTCGCGGGAGGCGAGCACCCCGCCCGTCGAGCGCAGTTCGGTCGCCGTGTAGGTGTTGAAGTCGCAGTAGCCGCAGCGGGTCGCGCAGTACGGGACGTGCAGGTAGAACCCGAGGGGCCGCTCGGCGGCGCCGGTGAGCGCCTGCGCGGGCAGGGCGCCGTCGTCGGGGACGGGTTCGCCGTCGGGGAGTGCGGAAGGCATGCCCTCCATTGTCCAGCACCGGCGGCCCTACTCCGCCTGGAGCACCAGCAGCGCCAGATCGTCCTCCGGCGGGCGCTCGCCGAACTCGTGCACCAGCCGCCTGATCCGCTCCGCGATCAGCTCGGCGTCGAGCCCAGCGCAGCCCGCCAGCGCCCGCGCCAGCCCGTCGGTGTCGTCGAACTGGCGGGAGCCGGAGCGCCGCTCGGTCACCCCGTCCGTGACGCACAGCAGACTCTCGCCGGGCCGCAGCTCGAAGGTCTCACTGATGTACGTGGCGTCCTCGACGACCCCCAGGAGGGTCTGCGGGCGGGCGGCCGTACGGACGCTGCCGTCGGCGCCGAGCAGCAGCGGCAGCGGATGTCCGGCGGAGGCCAGGGTGCAGCGGACCCCTCCGTCGAACGGCACGAGTTCGCCGTAGAGGAGGGAGAGGAAGCGGGTCTGCGGGCCGTCGTCGGGGCGGCCGCCGGCCGCCACCAGGGCGCGGGCCGCCGCGTCGGCGGCCTCCGTCGCGTCGTCGAGGAGGAGCTGGTTGAGGCGGTCGAGACAGTCCGCGACCCGGTAACCCTCGCGGGCCAGGAGACGCAGCCAGGGACGGGCGAGGCCGATCACCACGGCCGCCTCCGGCCCCTTGCCCTGCACGTCGCCGAGGGCGAAGCCCCAGTGGCCCTCACCGGCCGGGAACAGGTCGTAGAAGTCGCCGCTGGGGCCGCCCTTGTCGCACGGCTCGTAGACGAGGGCGCTGTGCACGCCGGGGATCTCGGCGACCGCGCCGGGCAGCAGTCCGCGCTGGAGGACGCGGCTGATGGTGGCCTGGCGGGCGTACTGGCGGGCCGCCCCGACGGCGAGCGCCACCCGGCGGCTGAGGTCCTCGACCAGCCCGGTGACCTCCTCGGGGAAACACGGCAGCCCGGCCCGGCCGATGACCAGCGTGCCCAGCGGCCGGCCGCCCGCGATCAGCCGGTAGGCGAGCGCCGCGCCGTGCGGCCCGCCCGCGCCGAGGGCGTCGCCTGGCCACCCGTACGGCACCGGCCGCAGGGTGTCCGGGCGGGGCGGCGGGTCCTTCTCCAGGGCGCGGCGCAGCTCCTCGGTCCGGTTCTCGCTGCCGTGCCAGACCCGGGCCAGCCGCGGCCCCGCCCCGTCGCCCCAGCCGCCGCCCCGGACCGTCGACTCGTCCTCCAGCCATACGGCGCACCAGTCGGCGAGCCGGGGCACCAGCAGCTGTCCGGTCAGCGCGGCGACCAGGTCCTCGTCCAGTTGTCCGGCGAGCAGGTCGGAGGCCTCGGCGAGGAACGCCAGGGCGCCGCGCCCCAGCCACTCCGGGTCGCGTACGGAACGCTCGGGTCCGGGGGCGGGCGGTACGGCGGTCCCGGGGGCGCCTGCGAGGGCGCGCTCTCCGTCGTACGCCCCGCTCGCGCTGCTCTCGCCGGTCTCGCCGGGCTCACCGGCCGCGCCCGGCCCGGCGGGCAGCCGCGCCCACACGGTCTTGGCGCCGGTGCGGTAGGTGATGCCCCAGGTGTCGGCGAGCGTGCTGACGAGCCGCAGGCCGCGCCCGAACTCCGTTGTGCCGTGCGCCGGTTCGACGCCGGGTTCGCGCGGGGAGCGGGAGGGGTGGTGGTCGCAGACCTCGACGAGGAGGGCGCCCGTCTCCTCCGCCAGCGTGCACGCCAGCTCGACATCGGTACCAGCGTGCACGACGGCGTTGGTGACCAGTTCACTGACCACGACCAGTGCGTCGTCGGACTGCCGGTCGGTGAGCAACTCCGTTCCCGGTAGGCCGAGTTCGGACCACTCCCGCAGGGCGGCACGGACCAGCGCCCGGGCCGTGCCCGGCGCGAGCGGACTGCCGGGCAGCGCCGCGTGGGTGGTCGCGGGCCGGGGTGCGCCGGGGTACGCGGGCGCCTTCGGGGTGCGCGCACCGGTCTCCCGTTGCAGGGGAAAGGCCCCCATGGACAGCTCCCCCAGCGGTTCGGACGCATACGCCTCGGTCGGTCGGTCCGGACAGAGTGACAGACCGACCGCGCCCGTAATCACCGAGTCAGCGAAGTACGCCACCGCGAGGGAGAACAGTGGTATGCGGGTGCCCGGTCACCTTCCGTCCTCCCGACCGGCGACCCCGCGCGCGCACCTCGCGCCACCGCCCCCGAGCGGCGGCGGCGCCCCGCGGCGCTACGCCTCGCGCGTCCCCGCGTACATCTCGTCGATCAGATACCGGTACTCCCGCTCCACCACCGGGCGCTTCAGCTTCAGACTCGGCGTGATCTCGCCGTGCTCCACATCGAGATCGCGCGGCAGCAGGCGGAACTTCTTGATGGTCTGCCAGCGCTGGAGGCCCTCGTTGAGCTCCTTGACGTACCCCTCGACGAGGGCGACCGTGACCGGCGCCGCGACGACGTCGGCGTAGGACCTGCCCGCGAGGCCGTTGCCCTCCGCCCACTCCAGGATGGACGGCTCGTCGAGCGCGATCAGCGCGGTGCAGAAGTTCCGGTCGGCGCCGTGCACCAGGATGTTGGAGACGTACGGACACACCGCCTTGAACTGACCCTCGACCTCGGCCGGCGCGATGTACTTGCCGCCGGACGTCTTGATGAGGTCCTTCTTGCGGTCCGTGATGCGCAGATAGCCGTCGGGAGACAGCTCGCCGATGTCACCGGTGTGGAACCAGCCGTCCGCCTCCAGCACCTCGGCGGTCTTCTCGGGCAGCCCGTGGTAGCCCTCCATGATGCCGGGGCCGCGCAGCAGGATCTCGCCGTCGTCCGCGATCCGCACCTCCGTGCCGGGCAGCGGCTTGCCGACCGTGCCGGTGCGGTAGGCCTCACCGGGGTTGACGAAGGAGGCCGCGGAGGACTCGGTGAGGCCGTACCCCTCCAGGACGTGGATGCCGGCACCCGCGAAGAAGTAGCCGATCTCCGGCGCGAGCGCCGCCGAACCCGAGACACAGGCGCGCAGGTTGCCGCCGAACGCCTCACGGATCTTGGCGAAGACCAGCGTGTCGGCGACCTTGTGCCGGGCCGCCAGCCCGAAGGGGGCGCCCGCGGTACCGGTGCGACGGAAGTTGTCCTGGCTGACCTTGGCGTACTCGCGGGCGACCTCCGCCGCCCACTGGAAGATCTTGTACTTGGCACCGCCGCCCGCCCGCGCCTTCGCCGCGACCCCGTTGTAGACCTTCTCGAAGATGCGCGGCACGGCCGCCATGTACGTCGGCCGCACCACCGGCAGATTCTCGATGATCTTGTCGACACGGCCGTCGACCGCGGTGACGTGCCCGACCTCGATCTGCCCCGACGTCAGCACCTTGCCGAAGACATGAGCGAGCGGCAGCCACAGGTACTGCACGTCGTCCGCCCCGACCAGCCCGGTCGCGGCGATCGCCTTCGCCATGTACGACCAGTTGTCGTGCGGCAGCCGGACACCCTTGGGGCGGCCCGTGGTACCCGAGGTGTAGATCAGGGTCGCCAGCTGGTCCCGCTCGATCGCCCCGACCCGCTCCCGGATCAGCTCCGGGTTCTTCTCCAGATACACGGCCCCGCGCCGCTCCAGCTCGGCGAGGGTCAGCACCCCGTCGCCGCTCTCCACACCCGCCGGATCGATCACGACCACATGCGTCAGCTCGGGCAGCTCGGCCCGCCGCTCCACCGCCTTGGCCAGCTGCGCCGCGTCCTCCGCGATCAGCACCTGGCTGCCGGAGTCGGAGAGGATGAACGCGGACTCCTCGGCCTTGGTCTGCGGATAGACGGTGGTCGTCGCCGCGCCGGCGCACATGATGCCCAGGTCGGCGAGGATCCACTCCAGGCGGGTGGAGGAGGCCAGGGCGACCCGCTGCTCGGGCTGGACACCGAGTTCGATCAGACCGGCCCCGATCGCGTAGACCCGCTCGGCGGCCTGCGCCCAGGTCAGCGACTTCCACTCGTCCGGGCCCTCGCCCGCAGCAGGCGCCACCGGGTAGCGGTAGGCCTCGGCGTCCGGCGTGGCGGCCACGCGCTCCAGGAAGAGGCTCGCCACGGACGGCGGACGGTTCTCGATCAAGGTCTGTGTGTCGCTCACGACATCCTCCGGGGCCCGCGACGGTGCGGCTGGCTCAGCTGCGACTGTTGTTTAACTCACGAGTAACTATGGAGCAGTGATCAGAGTAAGCCGCGACCGGCCGGTGCGTAAGAGGCCATCGACGGTCACTTCCACCGGAGCACCACGGAACGAGAAGAAACGAAAAGAAGGGGCCCGCCACGCGAAAGCGCGACGGACCCCCCGTACCGCCCGGAAACCAGGCGCTCGGCGTCCCTACTTCTTGCCCTTGCCGGAACCGCTGTTCTCATCGCTGGAGAGCACCGCGATGAACGCCTCCTGCGGAACCTCCACGGAACCCACCATCTTCATCCGCTTCTTGCCCTCCTTCTGCTTCTCCAGCAGCTTCCGCTTCCGGGAGATGTCACCGCCGTAGCACTTGGCGAGGACGTCCTTGCGGATGGCGCGGATGGTCTCGCGGGCGATGACCCGGGAGCCGATGGCCGCCTGGATGGGCACCTCGAACGCCTGCCGCGGGATCAGCTCGCGCAGCTTGGCGACGAGCCGCACGCCGTACGCGTACGCCGCGTCCCGGTGCGTGATCGCCGAGAAGGCGTCCACCTTGTCGCCGTGCAGCAGGATGTCCACCTTGACCAGGGTGGACGTCTGCTCACCCGTGGGCTCGTAGTCCAGCGAGGCATAACCCCTGGTCTTCGACTTCAGCTGGTCGAAGAAGTCGAAGACGATCTCCGCCAGCGGCAGCGTGTAACGGATCTCGACCCGGTCCGCGGAGAGGTAGTCCATGCCGAGCAGCGTGCCGCGCCGGGTCTGGCACAACTCCATGATCGAGCCGATGAACTCCGACGGCGCGAGAATCGTCGCGCGCACGACGGGCTCGAAGACCTTGTCGATCTTCCCCTCGGGGAACTCGCTCGGGTTGGTGACGATGTGCTCGCTGCCGTCCTCCATGTCGACCCGGTACACCACGTTCGGCGCGGTCGCGATGAGGTCGAGCCCGAACTCCCGCTCCAGCCGCTCCCGGATCACGTCCAGGTGCAGCAGCCCGAGGAAACCGACACGGAAACCGAAGCCCAGCGCCGCCGACGTCTCCGGCTCGTAGACGAGCGCGGCATCGTTGAGCTGAAGCCTGTCGAGGGCCTCGCGCAGCTCCGGGTAGTCCGAACCGTCCAGCGGATACAGCCCGGAGAAGACCATCGGCTTGGGGTCCTTGTAACCACCGAGCGCCTCGGTCGCGCCCTTGTGCAAGGTGGTGATCGTGTCACCCACCTTGGACTGGCGGACGTCCTTCACACCCGTGATCAGATAGCCCACCTCGCCGACACCCAGCCCGTCGGCACCGAGCATCTCCGGCGAGTTCGTACCGATCTCCAGCAGCTCGTGCGTGGCACCCGTGGACATCATCCGGATCCGCTCACGCTTGGTGAGCTGCCCGTCGATGACCCTGATGTACGTCACGACACCGCGGTAGGAGTCGTAGACCGAGTCGAAGATCATGGCCCGGGCGGGCGCGTCCGCGTTCCCGACCGGCGCCGGGATCTCCTTGACCACCTTGTTGAGCAGCGCGTCGACGCCGACACCGGTCTTGGCGGAGACCCGCAGCACGTCGTCGGGCTCACACCCGACGAGATTGGCCAGCTCCTCCGCGAACTTCTCCGGCTGCGCGGCCGGCAGGTCGATCTTGTTCAGTACGGGGATGATCGTGAGGTCGTTCTCCATCGCCAGGTAGAGGTTGGCGAGGGTCTGCGCCTCGATGCCCTGGGCGGCGTCCACGAGCAGCACGGTGCCCTCGCAGGCGGCGAGCGACCGCGACACCTCGTACGTGAAGTCGACGTGTCCCGGAGTGTCGATCATGTTGAGGATGTGGGTACTGCCCTGACTCTCCCCGAGGGTCGGGGCCCACGGCAGCCGCACCGCCTGGGACTTGATCGTGATGCCACGCTCGCGCTCGATGTCCATGCGGTCGAGGTACTGAGCACGCATCTGCCGCTGGTCGACCACACCGGTCAGCTGGAGCATCCGGTCGGCGAGCGTGGACTTGCCGTGGTCGATGTGCGCGATGATGCAGAAATTGCGGATCAGCGCCGGGTCGGTACGGCTCGGCTCGGGCACATGGCTAGGGATCGCGGGCACGCAGGGTCCTGATTCTTGAGGCGTCCGCAGTGTCTGCGGTCTCGGGTCGGATCTATACGTAGGCTCCATGGTCCCACGCGCGAGAGGCGGGGGCCGATTTGCCCCGGTGCGATCCCCGATCCGATCCCCGTGCGATCTCCGATGCATCTCCGATCGATCCCGGTGCGATCCCCGATTCGATCGCGCGCGATCTCCAGCGTGGGCGCGGGGCCGACGGCCCTCAGGGACAGGTGGTTTCCGGGCGGCCGGTGGACGGTTTGGGCGGTCCGGCGGTGGCTGGTAGCGTGGGTGGCTGTGTCTCTTGCCTCTCAGTACGAGGCACACCCAAGAAAATCATCGGCGCGGGACCCTTGCGGCCCCGTGCCAGAACCTGAAAAGGCTCATTCGTGGCGAACATCAAGTCCCAGATCAAGCGGATCAAGACCAACGAGAAGGCCCGGCTGCGCAACAAGGCCGTCAAGTCCTCCCTGAAGACCGCGATCCGCAAGGCCCGCGAGGCCGCTGCCGCGGGTGACGTCGAGAAGGCCACCGAGTACCAGCGCGCTGCCGCGCGTCAGCTCGACAAGGCCGTCTCGAAGGGCGTCATCCACAAGAACCAGGCCGCCAACAAGAAGTCGGCGCTTGCTTCCAAGGTCACCACGCTCAAGGGCTGATCCTCCCGCACTTGACTCGGCCCGCCTCCGCGGGCCGGAGCAGTAGCAATCCACCGTGAGGACACATCGAGCCCTCTACCTCGATTCACGGACAGACACCGTGGTCGCCACGCCACGTACAGTGCCCCCGGACCCACTTCGGGGGCATTGCTGTGTGTGTGGGGGGCCTTGCGGGGTGCGGGTTGGGTCACAGGGGTGGGGGGCTCGA